>JAEWQT010000231.1 GCA_023399105.1 Pseudomonadota bacterium
CACCCCCGCCTGCTGCAGCCGCAGCAGAAATTCCGCCACCCCCGGCTAACCGCCAGGGGCCTGATGCAGCGCCTGCAGATAAGCCTGCTCGAACAGCGCCCGCGCCGGCTGTACAGCCGCCGCCGGCAAGGCCTGGGCGGCGGTTTCATCGCCATCACAGAGGGCGCGGCGGATTAAGCGATCCGCGCCATTACCAATCCAGTGACTGACGTTTTCAGCCCCCGCCGCTGGCCGGTTCAGACCCGCCAGCATGGCATCGACCGCGTTGGTTAAGTCGGGCACGCTGTCAATTAAGGTACCGTCCAGATCCAGCAGCAACAATTGCGGACCGGCTGCACCAAAGTGCGCCTGCAGCGCCTGACTCCACAGCATCACTTAACCGCCGCCGCAATTTCCGCGCGCATTTTATCAATTACAGCTTTGTAATCCGGGGCGTTAAAAATGGCCGAGCCGGCCACGAACATATCGGCACCGGCGGCGGCAATTTCGCCGATATTATCGGCTTTTACGCCACCATCGATTTCCAGCCGGATATTACGTCCAGAGGCGGCAATTTTCGCTTTGGCTTCACGCAGCTTGTCCAGCGTCCCCGGAATAAAGGACTGGCCACCAAACCCGGGGTTCACTGACATCAGCAGCACCACATCGAGTTTATCCATTACATAATCCATGTAATGCAACGGCGTGGCCGGGTTAAACACCAACCCGGCTTTGCAACCGGCGGATTTGATCAGCTGCAGGCTGCGGTCAATGTGCTCGGAGGCTTCCGGGTGAAAGGTAATATAGGTCGCACCGGCTTCAATAAAATCGCCAATGATCCGGTCCACCGGCTTAACCATCAGATGCACATCAATGGGCGCGGTCACGCCGTAGTTACGCAGCGCTTTACACACCATCGGGCCGATGGTCAGGTTAGGCACGTAGTGGTTATCCATTACATCGAAGTGCACCACATCGGCACCGGCCGCCAGCACCTTATCGACTTCTTCACCGAGACGGGCAAAATCAGCAGACAGAATGGACGGGGCAATCAGAAAATCGTTCATGGGCTGTTCCGGGCAGGCTGAAAATCAGCCGCTATTGTACGGCCAGCGCGGGGTGAACTCTACCGGGAACGGTTTTTGCTGTGTTCATTAGCCTATTGCCGTCTCAATTTTTTATAACAGGATTCACCCGTGCCTTATTGCCGTTATCTGTTGTTCTTTGTGCACCTGCCCCGCGGGTTCGGCACAGCCCTGCTGTGGCTTAGCCTCGGCGCCGGCGCGCTGCCCGCCTGGGCGGAGGACGGTGGGGCCGAACCTGCCACAACGACAGAAGCAGGCGCAGCAGACACCATCGACACGGATACCGATGCTGCCGCTGGCGCAGATACAGAGGCGGCAGCCCCCGGCGCGGACAGCGGCAGTGAGTTGCCGCCCCGGGTCACGCCAGACCTGCCGCACAACCGCGAGCAAAGCGTTATCCGCCATCTGCAACAGCACCAGCGCCCGCATGAGGCGGTGGAAATGGTGGCAGCCGAAACCGCCTTTACCGGCCTGTTATTGCGTAACCGCAGCCGTAACCCGCAGGGCGGAGTGCTGATCCTGCACGATCAGGGACAACACAGCCACTGGCCCGACAGCGCCGGCCCATTGCGCGAATACCTGCCCGATTACGGCTGGACCACCCTCAGCATTGCCCTGCCCGATGCGCCACCAGCGACTCTGCCACCGCGCAGCGAACCGCTGTCACCCACACCGGCCAACGCGGATGGCGAGACAGCGACAGAAGCAACCGCAGCAGCCTCAGGCGATAACAACAGCGCAGCGGCTGACACCGCCGCTGAAAACAGACCAACGGCTCCTGAGCCTGCCGACAGTAATGGCCTGGCGGGTCCCGGAACTTCTGACAGCAACGCCAGCAACAACAACGAAACGCTGGTCAGCGATAACGAACCCGCTCTGCCGCGCCTAACCGGCTTACCACCGCTGCCAGAAACCACCACGGCGGCGGAACCTGAGGTGCCAGCCCCCTCTGCGGCCGACCATTACCGTGAGCAAATGCTGCAACGCATCAGCGCCGGAGTAAGCCAGCTGCAGAGTATGGGGCAGATGAATCTGGTGATTGTGGCGCACGGCCACAGCGCCGCCTGGGCCATTGCCTGGCTGCAGCAACAGCAACCGGCGGCGGCCAATGGCGAAGAACAGGGTTATGCTCTGGTCTTGATTGATGCGCTGGAAAACAGCTACGCCCCGCTGCGTTTGCAGGATGCCCTCAGCGGCCTGCAATTACCGCTGCTGGATTTACTGACACCCTATAACCGCAACAGCGAATTTACCAACCGCGAACGCGCCGGCCGTATGCACAGCAAACAGCGCGAGGCGTATCAGCAGATCCGCATACCGGCGTTAAGCCTGCGGGGCGATTACGCCAATACGGTGACGCGACGGGTACGGGGTTGGTTAAAAACGAATGCGGCGGGAAGGGAATTGGAGGGGTGAGGCTGGATGCTTGGACGGGAGACGGGAGACGCTGATTGTGGGAGCTGGCCATGCCTGCGACAGCCCGCCAGCGGCGGGCCAATAACCAGCAAAAAATGTACCGGCGAGCCTGTCGGCCCGGTCGTGGTCCTGGACCACTCCCACATTTCCATCTCGTGCAGCTTTTAGCGTCTGACGTCTCCCGTCAAGCGCAGCGAGCGTCAGGCCAGCTTGCCAGGCAAGCTGTTAAAAAAACAGCTTCTGCAATTCTGCGCCCGGCTCTTCAGCACGCATAAAGGCTTCGCCGACCAAAAACGCATTCACGTTCCGTTCGCGCATCGCGGCCACATCGTCGCGGCTTAAAATACCGCTTTCCGTTACCAGCAATTTATCGGCCGGCACCTGCGGTAATAAACCAAAGGTGGTGTCCAGGGTTAATTCAAAGGTATGCAGGTTGCGGTTATTAATGCCCAGCAGCGGCGTTTTTAAGGTTAACGCGGTGTGCAGTTCGGCTTCGTCATGCACTTCCACCAGCACATCCATGCCCAGTTCATGGGCAATGCCTTCCAGGTCCTGCAGCTGCATTTTGCTCAGCGCCGCGACAATTAACAGCACACAGTCGGCGTTAATGCTGCGGGCTTCGTAAATCTGATACGGATCGACCAGAAAATCTTTGCGGATCACCGGCAGTGAGCAGGCAGCTCGTGCCTGCTGCAGAAAATCTTCATGACCCTGGAAATAATCATGGTCGGTCAGTACCGACAAACAGGCAGCACCGCCCTGCTCGTACGACTGCGCAATATCCTGCGGCACAAAATGCTCACGCAGTACGCCTTTGGACGGCGAAGCTTTTTTAATTTCGGCAATCACCGCCGGTAAACCAGCATCCACTTTGGCCTGCATAGAACGATAAAAACCACGCAATGCTGCCGGATCCATATCCAGTGCGCGGGCTTTTAATTCCACCAACGGCAAGGCCTTGCTGCGGCTGGCAACTTCCTGCGCTTTGGTATCAATAATTTTTTTCAGAATGGTCGGCGTATTCATGCGTTATTGGCTTCATCTGCATTCAGGTAATGGGTAAAGCGCACCAGCTCGTTCATTTTTTCCAGCGCCAGGCCAGAATAAATCGCGTCTTCAGCCATGGCCACGCCGTCTTTCAGATTTTGCGACAAGCCCGCCACATAAATGGCCGCGCCGGCATTCAGCGCCAGAATATCGGCCGCTTTTTTACCGTTGTCGGTTTCGCGTTTGCCCAGGGCGTCTTTCACCAGCGCCACGCTGTCGGCAGCGCTGTCGACTTCCAGCCCGGTTAACACTTGCGGGGTAATGCCCAGGTCCTGCGGTTTAATAATAAATTCACGCAGCTCGCCATTCTTTAATTCGCAGGCGTAGGTGTCAGTGGCCAGGCTGATTTCATCCAGCCCGTCTTTGGAATGCACCACCAGCACATGACCGCTGTTCAGGCGCTGCAATACTTCCGCTAATGGCCGCACCAATGCTTTGCTGAATACGCCAAGCACCTGATTCGGCACCCCGGCCGGGTTGGTCATGGGGCCTAAAATATTAAAAATGGTACGCATCCCCAGCGCTTTACGCGGGCCAATGGCGAATTTCATGGCGCTGTGGTGCGCCGGCGCAAACATAAAGCCCACACCCAATTCATTAATACAACGCGCAACCTGCTGCGGAGTTAAATTCAGGTTCACGCCCAGCGCTTCAATAAAATCGGCGCTGCCGGATTTGGACGACACTCCGCGGTTACCATGCTTGGCCACCACACCGCCAGCTGCGGCCACAATAAAGGACGACGCCGAGGAAATATTAAATAAATTAGCGCCATCGCCGCCGGTACCCACAATATCCACCGCGTGCGGATCATTAATTTTCACGCCGGTGGCCAGCTCACGCATTACGGTAACCGCACCGACAATTTCGTCGATGCTTTCACTCTTCATGCGCAGCGCCACCAGAAAACCACCGATCTGGGCATCATCACACTGGCCGGTCATAATCTGGCGCATAATTTCAATCATTTCGCCGGTGGATAAATCCTGACGTTCCACCACCCGCGCCAGCGCGGTTTTCATATCAATGCCGGTCATGGCTCAATCCTTCTTCATGGTCAGAAAATTACGCAGCAGGTCATGGCCGTGCTCGGTAAGAATGGATTCGGGATGAAATTGCACCCCTTCAATGGGCAGTTCACGATGCCGTACGCCCATAATTTCTTCCATGCTGCCGTCCGGATTTTCGGTCCAGGCGGTAATTTCCAGACACTCGGGTAAATGCTGCTTATCAATTACCAGCGAATGATAGCGGGTAGCGTTGTACGGGTTTTTCAGGCCGGTAAATACACCGGTATTGGCATGATGAATGGCGGAAATTTTGCCATGCATAACCTGACCGGCGCGAATAATGTTACCGCCGAACACCTGGCCAATACTCTGATGGCCCAAACAAATGCCTAAAATGGGTAATTTACCGGCAAAGTAACGGATGGCTTCCATGGAAATTCCCGCTTCATTCGGCGTACAGGGGCCGGGAGAAATAACCAGGTGATCCGGATTTAACGCTTCAATTTCCTGCACGGTAATTTCATCGTTACGGAACACGCGCACATCGGCGCCCAACTCGGCAAAATACTGCACAATGTTGTAGGTAAACGAATCGTAGTTATCAATCATAACGAGCATTGTGTGACTCCTGCGGTGCCGCGCACCGGTTGATTCTGTGGTTATTGATCCAGTCCGGCTTCCGCCATGGCCACGGCACGGAACATTGCCCGGCCCTTGTTCATGGTTTCTTTCCATTCCAGTCGCGGCACAGAATCCGCCACCACCCCGGCACCCGCCTGAATATTCAGCATGCCGTCTTTAATCACTGCAGTACGGATCGCAATGGCGGTATCCATATTGCCGTTCCAGCTTAAATAGCCCACCGCACCGCCATACACGCCGCGTTTGGTCGATTCAAATTCATCAATAATTTCCATGGCGCGGATTTTCGGCGCCCCGCTTAAGGTACCGGCCGGATGCACAGCGCGCAGCACATCCATGGCGCCGATACCGTCTTTTACCTTACCGGTAACATTGGAAACGATGTGCATTACATGGGAATAGCGCTCGACCACCATCTGGTCAGTTACCTGCACGGTACCGGTCTGGGCAATGCGGCCAACGTCATTACGGCCCAGATCAATCAGCATTAAATGCTCGGCAATTTCTTTCGGGTCAGACAATAGTTCCTGCTCCAGCGCCTGATCTTCTTCTGCGGTGGCGCCCCGGTAACGGGTACCGGCAATCGGACGCACCGTCACTTCACCATCTTCCAGCCGCGCCAGAATTTCCGGTGACGAACCGACCACATGGAAATCATCCAGGTGCATGCAATACATATAGGGTGACGGATTTAAGGTGCGCAGCGCGCGGTAAATATTCACCGGATCACCGCCGTACGGCACCTGCATACGCTGGGAAATCACGCACTGCATAATGTCGCCGGCCAGTACGTATTCTTTAATACTGTCGACCGCCTGCATAAAGGGTTGCTCACCAAACAGCGAACGGAAATCGTCTTCCTGTACTGCTTTGGCCGCCGCCAGTGGCTGCCCGACGCTGCCGGTATAGGGCTGGCGTAATTGCTGGCGCAGGGTTTCCAGCCGCTGTTCGGCGTTGGCCAGCGCGTTCGGCTGCGCCGGGTCGGCCAGCACAATTAAATGCAGCGTGCCGCTTAAGTTATCAAACACCACCACTTCTTCTGACACCATCAGCACAATATCCGGCGTGCCCAGATGGTCGGGTGGGCAGGACTCTTTCAGCCGTGGCTCAATATAGCGGATGGTGTCGTAACCGAAATACCCAACCAGGCCGCCGTTGAATTTCGGCAGCCCGTCCAGTTGCGGCACACGGTACCGCTGCTGAAATTCACTCACATAAGCCAGTGGGTCAGCCACCTGCTGCTCTTCCACCAGCTGGCCATCACGGTGCAGCCGCACGGTGTAACCCGTTACGCTCAACACTTCGCGGGCGGGTAAGCCGATCATGGAATAACGGCCCCATTTCTCCCCGCCCTGCACGGATTCCAGCAGGTAGGTAAAGGGCGCATTGGCCAGTTTCAGATAAGTGGTCAGCGGCGTATCAAGATCGGCCAGTACCTGACGGGTAACGGGAATACGGTTAAAGCCCTGCTCAGTCAGAGCAGCAAATTGTTGCGGAGTCATAACGAACCTTTGGCAAATAAACAGCAATTAAGCGCAAAAAATACGGCCGGGAGGCCAGAAAGGAAAAACGGCTGCGCTTAACACCATCGACGGGTCAGATGCTGGCCTTGTTGCAGAGGTCGCTGGTATCGGAAAAACACCACAGGCTCCATGACTGATCAGAAAAAAGATGAACCGAACTATAACGGCCCCGGCAGCGCCGGGCAAGCGTGGGCGGGTCAGTCGGCGCGCCAGTCCAGGCAGGGCCAGCCCTGCTCCGCAGCGGCGGTACGCAACTGCGGGTTAGGATTCAGCACCACCGGCTGTGCCACCCGCTGCAACAGCGGCAGATCGGCATGGCTGTCGGTGTAAAACACGGCATCGCTGAACGTTAAACCGCGCTGCTGCAAAAACTGTTCGGCCAGTGCAACCTTACCGGGGCCATAACAGAGCGGACGCTCCAGCCCGGTAATGTGGTCATCCTGCAGCCGCAGGCGGTTGCTGATCACGTGCTGAATGCCCAGCGCCCGTGCATAGACCTGCGCCACCACATCATCGGCACCGGTAATCATCACCACCTCACTGCCCTGGCGCCGGTAGGCAAACAACAACGAGGCCGCCTGCGGATAAATGTGCAGCTGCCCCCGCTCACGAAAGAAAGCATCCACCCGCGCGCGGTATTCGCTGAGGGTCATCCCCCGGGTACGGGTGCGGTAATAATTGGACAGTCGCCAATGCGTCACCCGGCCTTTTTTATAGGCCCGGTACAAAGACGCCAGCGCCAGCAAGGCTTCGACAATGGCCCAGCGCTCGCGCTTGGCGCGCCAGCGAATCCACAGGCTGTTGGCATCCTTGTTAATCAGGGTGTCGTCGAGATCAAAAAACACCACCGGCAGGTTATACACACGCATCAGCGATTCCGTAGCTGAAGTTGGAGAGAGCCAGAGTAGCACAGCGGCGCGCATGGCCCAATGTCCGTCAGCGCGGTAAAAATACCATTGACGAACATTGACTTGAGGGGGCTTGTTCCCGCCGTCAGCTGGTGTAGGCTGGTAAAGCCAACCCTGAAAAGACCGTTGGGTACTGATGCCCGGCGGTTCAGGTCAACCATGATAAGGAGCGACTATGAAAGGTTTGGAAATCAGCTTCCGCGATGTCGGTCATTCTGACGGCGTCGAACAGCACATTCGCGACAAAGCCGGCAAACTCACCGCCACCTTTGACGACATCATCGGCATCCGCGCCGTAGTAGCCATGCCCCATAACCACAGCTACAAAGGCAAACTGGCGCATGTGTCACTGGAAATCGGCCTGCCCGGTCAGACCGTGGCCATTACCCGTGATCAGCATGACCAACATGAGCATGAGGATATGTATCTGGCGGTTTCAGACGCCTTCGACAAAGCCACCCGCAAGATCAAACAGATTCACGATAAACGCACCGATAAAGCCCGCCGTGCCGGCGCCTGATCTTTACGGGGTATAAAAAAACAGGAGGCTGCGGCCTCCTGTTTTGTTTCTGCGGTTCCAATGTCCGGACCTGGCTCAGAGCTTACCGCTCAGCAACACCTGCAATAAGCCCGGCCGCACCAGGTTGGCATACAGCGAGCCCATTTCTTTGGCGTCCACCGGAAAGTCGTCTTTAATCCAGCGCACAATCACCATAAAAGACGCACCGGCCAGAAAATCGACCACATAGGGCAACAGACTGGTATCCCGCACCGGCACTTTGTGGGCGCTGATAAAGCGTTGCATGATACGGTCAACGTAGCGTTTAAACTCGCTCAGCATCAGCGCTTCAATATCATCTTTCACCAATAGCCGCGCAATGTCGGCACGCTCTGACCACTGCCGGAACATAATTTCCGCAATAATCGGATCGGCATCCGGCGTACTGGTGAGATATTCATCCACCTGCTCATAAAACTGCAGAAACATACTTTCGATGTAACCGCGCAGCAGGTCATCTTTACTGCGGTAGTGCAGATAAAAGGTCGGCCGCGCCACCCCGGAATGCTCGCAGATGTGCGCCACCGATATTTTCCGGTACGGCTGCTGCTGCATTAATTCCAGCAAGGCGGTCATCAGCTGGCGGCGGGAACGCTCAACGCGCTTATCCAGTTCTTTGCTCATGAGGTTCTGTACCTGTCCGTGGAAGGCTCTGTGCTCAGGTGGTTATTCAGTGTGCCAGAGTCGGTTGGCGGAGCATTATAGACAAACGTCTGTTTACGCCAAGCCACTCTGACGGCCAGTATGGCTGGCCAACCCCGGCAAGCAGGCACAAAAAAGCCGCCCGCAGGCGGCTTTCCGGCCGGCAACCTGATCGGTTGCCGACGTTGTCTGTTACCGCTTAGGCAGTTTCAAACATTTCTTCTTCCAGCTCGTACAGCGGCTCAGCACCACCGCGAACGGCAGCGGTCAGACCGATGTAACGCGGCAGCAGACGCTTCATAAAGAAGCGGGCAGTGCCCACTTTGGCTTTATAGAAAGCTTCTTCGCCGGTTTTCGGCAGCGCAACGGCAGCCATTTTCGCCCACATATAAGCCAGAGCGGTCAGACCGAATACGTGCAGGTATTCAACCGAAGACGCACCGATTTCATTCGGGTTGTTTTTGGCCTGATCCATTACCCACTGGGTCAGGTCGTTCAGGTTTTCCAGCGCGGCTTTCAGTGGCTCAATGAATTCCGCCATGGCTTCGTTGCCCGCCTGAGTGGCGATGAAGGCATTGATGTCGGCTTCAAACAGCTTGTAGAACGCGCCATTGTTGCCGGCAATCTTACGGCCGATCAGGTCGAGGGCCTGAATACCATTGGTGCCTTCGTAGATCTGGGTGATACGGATATCACGCACATACTGCTCCTGGCCCCACTCACGGATAAAGCCGTGACCACCGAACACCTGCTGGCCGGCAATGGCAGATTCCAGCGCGTTGTCGGTCAGCAGCGCTTTGGCTACCGGAGTCAGCAGGGCCAGCATGGCATCGGCGTGCTGCTGGTCTTCAGCGTTGTCAGTGAACTTGGCGATGTCCAGCCACTTGGCCACATAGGTAGAGAACGCACGGCCACCTTCGTTGAAGGCACGCATAGTCATCAGCATACGGCGCACGTCCGGATGCACAATGATCGGGTCAGCCACTTTGTCTTTGGCCACGGCACCGGTCGGGGCACGGCTCTGCAGACGCTCACGGGCATAAGCCACGGCGTTCTGGTAAGAGGCTTCGGCCGCACCGACACCCTGAATACCTACGCCCAGACGCTCGTAGTTCATCATGGTGAACATACAGGCCAGACCTTTGTTTTCTTCACCAACCAGCCAGCCTTTGGCGCCGTCGAAGTTCATCACACAGGTGGCCGAACCTTTGATACCCATTTTGTGTTCAATGGAACCACAGCCCATGGCGTTACGCTCGCCCAGGGAACCGTCTTCGTTAACCAGGAACTTCGGTACCAGGAACAGAGAAATGCCTTTCGGGCCAGCCGGCGCATCCGGCAGTTTGGCCAGCACCAGGTGGATGATGTTCTCCGCCATGTCGTGCTCACCCCAGGTAATGAAGATCTTGGTACCTGTGACGTTGTAAGAACCATCGGCATTCGGTTCCGCTTTGGTGCGGATAATGCCCAGGTCGGTACCGGCGTGCGGCTCGGTCAGATCCATGGCACCGGCCCAGACGCCGGAGTACATGTTCGGCAGATATTTTTCTTTCAGTTCCTGAGAACCGTGGTAGTTCAGGGACAGACAGGCACCGGCGGTCAGCATCGGCGCCAGACCGAAAGACATATTGGCGCCCTGCACCATTTCTTCAACCTGACCAACCAGAGTTTTCGGCATGCCCATGCCACCGAAATCCGGGTTACCGCCCAGACCGTTCAGACCGGCTTCTACATAGGTCTGGTAGGCTTCTTTGAAACCCGGAGCAGCGGTTACTTCGCCGTCTTTCCAGGTGGAACCGACTTCGTCACCATTGCGGTTCAGCGGCGCCAGAACCTCGCTGGCGATCTGGCCGCAGGTTTCCAGAATGGCTTCGGCTGTTTCAGTGTCGACGGCGCCCTGCAAGCCTGCCAGAGAAGCCCAGAGTTTGTCGGCTTCAAAAACTTCGTTCAGGACAAAGCGCATGTCGCGCAATGGAGCTTTATAGTCTGCCATGTTTCACCTCATGTTTGATTAGGCATTCCGCCACCCGGCAACGGCATACCAGAACCGGGGGCAAAAAACGCCGCTATTTTACTTACTATGGCCCGGATGCCCAGCCCGAAAAGCAAAAAACCGCGCAAAAGCGCGGTTTTTTGGTCACTTATTGATCTGTTTGGAACAAATCAGAACGCAAAGTGAGCTTCTTCCAGGTCCATCACAGTGTCAGCACCGGCCAGCATAGAGGCTGCGTGAGCCTTGGTACGCGGCAGAACGCGGGCAAAGTAGAACTTGGCAGTGGCCAGTTTGGCTTTGTAGTAGTCTTCTTCAGAAGTACCGTTAGCCAGTGCTTCCTGAGCGACCTTGGCCATTTTGGCCCACAGGTAAGCCAGAGTCACATAGCCAGAGTACATCAGGTAGTCCACAGAAGCGGAACCGACTTCTTCACGGTTCTTCATCGCGGCCATACCAATCTTCATGGTCAGGTCGCCCCACTCTTTGTTCAGCTCAGCCAGCGGCTTCACCAGGTGAGCCAGTTCGGCGTTGGCTTCTTCAGCCTGACAGAACTTGTGTACCAGCTTGGTGAAGTTACGCAGAGAAGCACCCTGAGTCATCAGCACTTTACGGCCCAGCAGGTCGAGTGCCTGAATACCGGTAGTACCTTCATAGATACAGGCAATCTTGGTGTCACGCACCAGCTGTTCCATGCCCCACTCAGCGATAAAGCCATGACCACCAAATACCTGTACACCCAGGTTAGTGGCTTCGTAGCCAACTTCAGTCAGGAAGGCTTTAGCAATCGGAGTCAGGAAGCCCAGCATTTCATCAGCGGCTTTACGCGCTTCTTCATCTTCAGACTTCTTAACGATGTCGTTCTGCTGTGCAGTCAGGTACACCAGGGCACGACCACCTTCTGCGAAGGCTTTCTGGGTCAGCAGCATACGACGTACATCCGGGTGCACGATGATCGGGTCAGCGGCTTTTTCCGGCGCTTTCGGGCCAGTTAAAGAACGCATGGCCAGACGGTCTTTGGCATACGCCAGAGCACCCTGGTAAGACGCTTCAGCGGCAGTAGAACCCTGCAGTGCGGTACCGATACGGGCAGTGTTCATAAAGGTGAACATGCAGTTCAGACCTTTGTTTTCCGGTCCGATCAGCCAGCCTTTGGCGCCGTCGAAGTTCATTACGCAGGTAGCGTTACCGTGGATACCCATTTTGTGTTCGATAGAACCACAGGTAACCGCGTTGCGCTCGCCCGGAGTGCCGTCTTCGTTCGGCAGGAACTTCGGCACGATGAACAGAGAGATACCTTTAGTACCTTCCGGAGCACCCGGCAGACGGGCCAGAACGATGTGGACGATGTTATCGGCCATGTCGTGCTCACCAGCAGAGATAAAGATTTTGGTGCCGGAAATAGCGTAAGAACCGTCAGCATTCGGCTCAGCTTTGGTTTTCAGGATACCCAGGTCGGAACCACAGTGCGGTTCGGTCAGACACATGGTACCGGTCCATTCGCCGGAAACCAGCTTGCTCAGGTAGGTGTGCTTCTGTTCGTCGGTGCCGTGCAGGTCGATGGTGTTCATCGCGCCGTGGGACAGACCCGGGTACATACCCCAGGACCAGTTGGAAGAACCCACCATCTCAGACATCACAATGCCCAGAGATTCCGGCAGACCCTGACCACCGTGGTCAACTTCGTGTGCCAGTGACGGCCAGCCGCCTTCTACGAACTGCTTGTACGCTTCTTTAAAACCGGTCGGAGTGGTTACAGAACCATCTTCATGACGGGTACAGCCTTCGATGTCACCCACGCGGTTCAGCGGGGACAGTACGTTTTCACAGAACTTGGCGCCTTCGTTGATGATGGCATCAACCATGTCCGGAGTGGCGACGTCTGCATAAGCCGGGATGCTGGCATAGTGAGCCGGCATATCCAGCAGTTCGTCCATTACGAATTTAATTTCACGCAGGGGAGCCTTGTAAGCTGGCATAGGAATGACCTCGTTGCCTTTAATATTGTTTTTGCAGCAAAGCTGCGTTGAGTTAGAGATGGTTGAAACCATCAATTCAAACAAGTGTTTGAAACATACGTTTGTGGCTGAAGGATGTCAAGAGGGGGAATGCTTGAACGGGAGCTGGACGCCGGACGCTGGACTGTAGGAGCGGCATTTTTGCCGCGATGCCCGCTGGACTGTAGGAGCGGCATTTCTGCCGCGATGCCCGCTGGACTGTAGGAGCGGCATTTTTGCCGCGATGCCCACTGGACTGTAGGAGCG
>JAEWQT010000253.1 GCA_023399105.1 Pseudomonadota bacterium
GGTATTGATAACCTGTTTGACCGCACTTACGCCGAACATATTTCCCGTAATGGCGCGACGGTGCCGGGCTACGATGTAACCACCGACCGCATTAACGAACCGGGCCGGAATCTGTGGCTGAAGGCGCAATATAATTTTTGAAGTGGCGTAGTGCCAAAATGCTCGCCTTTATGCGGCTACTTTTCGGAGTACTGTGCATAGACTCGCTGTGAATCCATCCATGGACGCTCGAATGCCGCATCCTTGCGGCATACGGTCTATGCACAGTACTCCGAAACGCCGCATTAACAGTGAGCTATCACCTTCAGCGACGATCCGTCGCCAGAAAACTCCACAATTCCAGATCAACACTGCGGCCTTCAAATTCCAGCTGCGCCGGCAAACAACCTTCACGCTGAAAACCCAAAGCCTGTAAGCGCTGCTGCTGTAAGGCATGGCCCGGTTCCAGCCGTATTTCAATGCGGTGCAAACCCAGTTCATTAAACGCGTAATTCAGTACCGCCGGCACAATCTGCTGCAGCTCGGCAGCGGTCACGCTGGCCGGAAATTCCCACTGCAAGCGGGCGCTGCGCTGCAACCAGTTAATGTGCTGAATACCGATACGGCCGATTAACTCACCGGCGTTATTTTCCACCAGCCAGAACGCCGCTTCGCGGGTTTCAAAACGCATGGCCACACGGCGCAGCTCATCCAGCGCCTGTACCGATACGGTTAACGGCAGGCGCGGAATATGCGCGGCAACTTCGGCATCGTTCAGCAGCACAAAGAGTGCCTCATTATCCTGTTCGGTCACCGGTAAACGTAAGGAAAAACCGCCCGCAGTAAAATTCCACATCAGGCATTACCTCCGTTACCACTGAATGATTTGTCCAGGTTCTGACCGGGATTATCCTGCTCACCCAGGCGCCCGGCTTTGGGTTTTTCTTCGGCGCGCAGTAAATGGTATTGCTGCACATCGGCAAAGCCGTCGTTACCCACGCGCCAGCCATCACGCAGCGTGGCGCACAGACGGTACCCCATGCCTTCCAGCATGGTGGTAATGGCCGGGTTCTGGCCGTTAATCCACTGATAGCCGAAATTGCGCAGGTGATATTTCTGCGCCAGAAAATCCATGCACACCTGCAAGGCGGCCTGCCGCTGTGCAATGTTCAGCGCCGGTAAACCATCGACGCGCATCATCACGCGCAGTTGTGACGGCTGCCAGTCAAACGCGCTGACCATACCAACCACCGCGCCGCTCACTTCCAGCAACCACATCATGCCGCGCTGGGTGGCGGCCATCTGTACGCTGTAATCGACCAGCCGGCTCATCGCCTCGCTGTTCTCCGGAATGCTCTGGCCGGGTAATTCGGGCTGCTGATACAACGCCAGCAGGGCGTCGGCATCGTCATAGTCCAGCGGCCGCACACGGCCACCGTTAAACGCTAATTCAGGGGTAAATTTCATGCTATTTCCTGCTCACAGCAACCGCACCGGCGATCCGCCGGGCGGTTCAGACATCAGTATTCGTCGTCGCCGCCTTCGTAGCCGCGCGCCAGATTTTCAAAGCGGGTGTACTTACCGATAAACGCCAGCCGGTCGATACCAATGGGGCCGTTACGGTGCTTACCGGTAATAATTTCCGCCACGCCTTTATCGGGGGAGTCTTCGTTATACACTTCGTCGCGGTAAATAAACTGAATAATATCCGCGTCCTGCTCGATGGCACCGGATTCCCGCAGGTCAGACATCACGGGGCGTTTATTCGGCCGTTGTTCCAGCGAGCGGTTGAGCTGCGACAGGGCAATCATCGGACAATTAAATTCTTTGGCGATGGCTTTCAGGGTACGGGAAATTTCGGAAATTTCCTGGGTACGGCCTTCGCTTTTGCCGGATACCCGCATTAATTGCAGGTAGTCGACCATGATCATGGCCAGATCATTATTATTTTCGCGGTACACCTTACGGGCGCGGGCGCGCATTTCCTGCGGTGTTAACGCCGGCGTATCGTCAATGTACAGCGGCAGGTCTTTTAATAAATTTACTGCGGCGGATAATTTCGGCCAGTCTTCATCAATTAGTTTGCCGGAACGGATGCGGGTCTGGTCGATCTTGCCAATCGACGACAGCATACGCATCACGATGGATTCCGACGGCATTTCCATACTGAACACCAGGCACGGACGCTTGGTGGCCAGCAGCGCGTTTTCCACCAGGTTCATGGAATAGGTGGTTTTACCCATGGACGGACGCGCCGCCACAATCACCAGGTCGGCTTTCTGCAGACCCGAGGTGCGGGCATCAATTTCGGTAAAGCCGGTGGTTAAGCCGGTTAAGCCATCGGGTTGCTCAAACATCCGCTCGAGAGTTTCGAGGGTGTTTTTCAGAATGGGCCCTACCGCCTGCGGGCCGCCGTCTTTGCGGCTGCCTTCAGCGATCAGGGCAATGGCTTTTTCAGCATCGGAAATCAGCGTCAGCGAGCTTTCGCCTTCGGTTTCGTAGGCGCGCTGCATAATGTCGGTGGCGGCTTCAATCAGGCGGCGCTGCTGCGACCGTTCGCGCACGATTTCGGCGTACGCCGCGCAGTTATCAATGGACGGGGTCATATCGACCAGCCGGCTTAAATAGGCCGGGCCACCGGCTTTTTCCAGCTGCGCACGCTCTTCCAGTTCTTCCGCCACGGTGACCACATCGATCGGCTGTTCCTGCGCCACCAGATGCTGAATAGCGCGAAAAATCAGGCGGTGATCATGGCGGTAAAAATCATTGTCCTGCAGGGTTTCGGCCACCGTTTCCAAGGCCCGTTCATCCAGCATCAGCGAACCCAGTACCGACTGTTCGGCTTCCACCGAATGCGGTGGCGTACGCTGACTGACGGTCTGTTGATCGGAGTTGTAATCGTCGCTCATGCTGTTATTCCAGGCGTTTTAAGAAACGGAACCAATAAAAAAGGCACTATCAGCGGGTGGCTAATAGTGCCTTATTCTGCCGGTGGCTGCCAGTCGGCGGCCACCCCGCAGCAACCGCTATTATTCGGCTACAACGTGCAGTTTCAGTACGGCGTTCACTTCCGGGTGCAGGTGAATGGCGATATCGAATTCACCCAGCGCGCGGATCGGGCCTTCCGGCAGACGTACTTCCGCTTTGGTCACTTCAACACCAGCCTGGCTTACCAGGTCAGCGATGTCGCGGTTGCCCAGAGAACCGAACAGTTTGCCTTCGTCACCGGCTTTAACGGCAACAGACACTTCGATTTCTTCGATCTTGGCAGCGCGGGCCTGAGCATCGGCCAGCTTGGCAGCAGACTGAGCTTCCAGTTCGGCACGACGGGCTTCGAACTGTTCTACGTTGATTTTGGTAGCCGGTACGGCTTTGCCTTGCGGGAACAGGAAGTTACGCGCATAGCCCGGACGTACATTAACGGTATCGCCCAGTGCACCCAGGTTGGCTACTTTTTCTAACAGAATGATTTTCATAATAAATTCCTCATTACAGGGTCGCGGTTACTCACCGGCCGTGTCTTTTAGTCGCGCGCGGAGGTTTAAACCACTGTCCAGCAGCGCTACGAAAATTAGTAATGTGTACATGTAAGGTCCGAACAGGAACAGTGCCAGATAAACCGACAAAATCCACGCCGAACTGGCGTTTGTGGTGGTCACAACACCATGGAACAGCGCCATCCCAGCCAGCATCAGCGGCACCGTAATAACGGGCATGAGTCCGGCCAGTTCCGGTGACAGTTGTCCCGCCAGCAGCATCATTGCTACCGCCGGTACACTGTAAGCCAGAGGCAAGCGCAGCTGTTTAAACTCGGTGCCGAAGCCGCCGGGGTTATACAGTTCACTTTGCCAGTAGCGTCCCAGTAACAGACACAACATAAAAACCAGCGTGTGCAGAGCGGCCAGCACTCCACCGATCATCGGGGCGACCAAGGGCTGAATCTGCGCCAGTAATTCTGGCTGCGCGCTCAGCGCTTCGGCAATCATCTGCTCACTGCTTTGTATTACCTGGGGCAGAACCTCAGATAACCACAGCGGCAACAGAAAATACGCCAGCACCCCGGGGATCACCGCCAGCATCACCACCTGATCAAGGCGGATCGTCTGACGTAACACTATTGCCAGGGCGCTGGTGCCCACAGCAATAATCAGCGGCGTGGGGTCGCCCATGGCGAACCAGGCAATTGCCGGCAGCAATGCCCACAACACCACGGAACTTCCCTCACGCCAGCCCTGACGCAAAATCACCAGTGCCAACAACGCTGCTCCGATCCAGAACAGCAACGGCAAGGCTAAACACAAACCCGCCGCGACAGTTGCCTGCCAGCGGCCGGACATGGCCCATTGCGCCAATGCTTTCATACTTTACTACCTGATGCAGAACCGGGCGTTATTGAGGCAGGTCCGGCGAGGCAAAAGCTTTCGAGTAAGCGGAGTGTATAAACATACATGAGCATTACGAGAAAGCTTTTAACAAGGCCGGGACAACGCAAATAGCCCGGAACCCACTCAGTTGTCGTGCTGATCAGTGTACGGCAGCAGAGCAATATAGCGCGCACGCTTGATTGCAGTAGACAGCTGACGCTGATACTTAGCACGGGTACCAGTGATACGGCTCGGAACGATCTTGCCGGTTTCAGTGATGTAACCTTTCAGAGTGTCCAGATCTTTGTAGTCGATCTCTTTAACGTTCTCTGCAGTGAAACGGCAGAACTTACGACGACGGAAAAAACGTGCCATGACTTAAATCCCCTTACTCAGCGTTTTCTTCAGAATCGGTTTCGTCGGCATCATCGGCCTCGTCAGTTGCTTCTTCAGATTCAGCAACAACGCGGGCATCACGACGACGGTCTTCACGGCCTTCAGCGGCTTTGATCGGAGAGATGTCAGTAACGGCTTCGTCACGACGGATCACCATGTTACGCAGAATGGCGTCGTTGTAACGGAAGTTGGTGGCCAGTTCGTCCAGAGCAGCCTGAGAACATTCTACGTTCATCAGAATGTAGTGGGCTTTGTGGATGTCGTTGATCGGGTAAGCCAGGTGACGGCGGCCCCAGTCTTCGAAACGGTGGATTTTACCGCCGTCTGCTTCGATAGCATTGGTGTAACGCTCTACCATTGCCGGTACTTGTTCGCTTTGATCTGGGTGAACCAGAAAAACGATTTCATAGTGACGCATTGTCAGCTCCTTGTGGGTTATTAGCCTTCCGGCCCATCCGGTAAGGCAAGGAGTCCGTTTTTCACTGCGGGCACAGAGCCTGCAGCCAACCTACGGATAAAAGGACGGCGGAGTCTAGCAGAACGGGCCGGCGGAAGGAAGATGCCGGCCCGGTGGTTATTTGGCCGGACCGACCACCAGGTGCGCCAGCCGGTTACCCAGCAACAGGGCCGCCACAAACAGCAGCACATCGGTGTTCAGGGTAAAAATATTCACCAGCGCCGGACCCGGGCATAAGCCCACCAGCCCCCAGCCCACGCCAAACAATATGGCGCCACTGAGCAGACGGGCATCAATGCGGGTGAGGGTCGGCTCATGGAAAGCCGGGGCACAGACCGGCGCACTGCGCTTACGCCCGAGCCAGAACGCCAGTGCAAAAATGGTCACTGCCGATCCCATCACCGCGATCAGGGCCGGTTCCCAGGCGCCGAACACATCCAGAAACGCCCGCACCTTGGCCGGATTATTCATGCCCGACACCAGCAATCCCAGACCAAAAATCAGGCCACTGGCCAATGCCACCAGCGGGCTTAAACGCTGCCAGTTCATACCTGCACCCCCAGCTGATTCATCATGGCCACCGTGGCCACGCCGGCCAGGATAAAGGTGATGGTGGCAACGATTGAGCGCACCGACAGGCGCCCCATGCCGCACACGCCGTGGCCACTGGTGCAGCCATTACCGATGTAAGTACCAAAGCCCACCAGCAAGCCCGCTGCCGCCAGCAGGGTTTTATTATCGGTGATCACCACCGGTGCTTCGCCACCCAGCAGCCGGAACAGTGGGTAGGCCAGCAGCAATCCGGCCAGAAACCACAGCGCCCAGCGCCGCTGCGGCTGCCAGCTCTGAAACACACTGGATAACACCCCGGTCATGCCGCTGATGCGGCCAATGCCCAACCATAACAGAGCAGCGGCCAGGCCAATGAGCGTGCCGCCGGCTAATTCGTACATCATAAGGATACCCATGCAAAACAGTCGGGCATTCTACCCTGCCGGACGGTAACTATGAAGGCAGATGTATTTTCCACAGGCCGGCCTGTATCCGGCCGCCAATGGAGGGCTATACTTTGCCCTATTCACACAGCCCCGGAGTTCATATGTCTGTTTTAGCCGCCGGCCGGCAGGGCACCCCCCTGCTTATTCTTGAATCTGCGCTCTATGCCGCCTGGCTGGAGCAACAACCAGCCAGCACCCGCAACTGGCTGCAAGCCTGTGGCTTCAGCGGTAAGGGCCTGCAATTGCTGCCGGATGCCGAGGGCAAATTACAGCGCGGCCTGTTTGTCTGCGATTCACTGGATAACGCCTTTGCCTGCGGCGATTTACCCACTGTACTGCCGGCCGGCGACTATTGGCTGGAAAACATCAGTGATCCGGATCAGATCAGCCGCATTGCGTTTGCCTGGGGCGTCGGCTGCTACCGTTTTGAGCGCTACCGCAGCGACGACAACAAAGCACTGCCCTGCCTGTATGTCAGCGATGAGGATGCCCTGCGCGAAGCGCAGCATCTGGTGATCGCCACCCGCTGGGTACGCGACCTGGTGAACACCCCGGCCGCCGATATGATGCCCGAGCATCTGGCAGCCGCCGCAGAAACCATTGCAGCGGAATTTGGCGCACATTTGCGCCAGGTGATCGGTGACGATCTGCTGACTCACAATTTTCCGATGATTCATGCGGTTGGCCGGGCCAGCGCTTCAGCGCCCCGCCTGATTGATTTCAGCTGGGGCGATCCCAGTCTGCCGAAAATCACCCTGGTCGGCAAAGGCGTCTGTTTTGACAGCGGCGGTCTGGATATCAAACCCGCCGACGCCATGCGCACCATGAAAAAAGACATGGGCGGTGCCGCTCATGTGCTGGGGCTGGCCTATCTGATTATGGCGGAGCGTTTACCAGTACGCTTACGGGTGCTGATTCCAGCGGTGGAAAACGCCATCAGTGGCAACAGCTTCCGCCCCGGCGATGTACTGAAAACCCGCAAAGGTTCAACCGTGGAAATTGACAACACCGATGCCGAAGGCCGGCTGGTGCTGTGTGATGCCTTAACCGAAGCGGTGGGCGAACAACCGGAACTGGTGATTGATTTTGCCACCTTAACCGGCGCCTGCCGGGTGGCACTGGGTACCGAACTGCCCGGTTTCTTTACCAACCAGTGGCAACTGGCCTCAGACCTGATGCAGGTCGGGCAAAGCGTTTCCGATCCGATCTGGCACCTGCCGCTGCATAATCCCTACCGCGACAGCCTGAAAAGTGATATTGCCGATCTGGTCAACTCCGTACCCGGGCCCTTCGGTGGCGCCATTACCGCCGCCCTCTATCTGGAGCACTTTGTCGATAACGTACCCTGGGTACATTTCGATGTGATGGCCTGGAACCGGCGTAAGTTACCTGGCCGGCCGTTAGGTGGGGAAGCCATGGGAATACGGGCGGTATTTGCGTATCTGCAGAACCGTTACCAGAACGTCTGAGAGAATCCGCGGCAGCCACCGGCTGCCGCTTCTGGCGATTACAGCGCGGCAATAACGCTGGCGTAATGCTCAGAAAAATCGCTGAAGTGGTCATCATTATGGCCACAGCAACGGATGGTGCCCGATTTGATGTTGTAGACCCAGCCATGAATCTGCACTTTGTGCGTAGCCAGTTTGGCCGCCACCACCGGGTGCGTGCGCAGGTGCTGCACCTGCTGTAATACGTTTTCTTCGATGGCTTCGTTCAGGTGCTCATGCCCAAGGCACTGATCGCCGGGAATATCGTTACGCTCACGCACAATTTCCATGGCCGAGCGGCAATGACTGAGCCATTCCTTCACGTGCGGCAGGGCCTTCAGCTTGCTTAAATCCAGCGCTCCTTTGATGGCACCGCAATCGGTATGGCCGCAAACGATGATGTGCCTCACCCCGAGTACCGCCACGGCGTATTCAATCGACGCGGTCATGCCACCGGTTTCATTACTGTGCGGCGGAATAATGTTGCCGGCATTGCGACAGATAAACAGATCGCCGGGGCTGGAACCGGTAAGCAGGTTGGGGTCTATGCGGGAGTCGGAGCAGGTAATGAACAGCACGTCCGGATTCTGACCATCGTCGGCCAGCGCACCGAACAGGTCTTTGCGCTCAGGATAGACATTGCTTCTGAAATTCAGGACACCACGGATAATCTGTTCCACACATCACCTCCAGCCTCAGGGGCAGCAAGAATAAGGAATTCCGCTGTGGAGCAGAACCCGTTTTTTGCTTTCCTGCTGTGCCGGACGGGCAATAATCCGCCCGCCACGCGCAGCGGTTCACCATCAGCCGATTTCGATCAGCACTTCTCCCGGCGTGACCCGGTCGCCTTTCGATACATGCACGGCTGTTACAGTACCGGCGATATTAGCATGCACTTCGGTTTCCATTTTCATGGCTTCCGCAATCAGCACTGCCTGACCAGCTTTAACGGTATCCCCCACCGCCACCAGCACATCCACCACATTACCGGGCATGGCAATGGTGACATGCCCCGGTTCCGACGCGCGGCGACGATCCGGTTTGCCACCACCGACGTAGTCGTTCAGTGCCTCAAAGGTGATTTCTTCCGGCATACCATCCAGAGACAGATACAGCTTACGCTTGCCGGACGCGGCATCACCCTTACCGGTAATGGCCACTTCATAGGTTTCGCCATGCACATCAATGCGGAATTCCGTGGCCATGCCCATACGGCCTTTTTTCTCATCCGGCGGCAATAAGGTTTCCGGCTGCAGGGTACCGGCGGCCCGTTGCTGCAGAAAATCCCGGCCCAGATCGGGGAACATGGCGTAGGTGAGCACATCCTCTTCGCATGTTGCCAGCGCACCGATCTCATCACGCAGGCGATTCAGTTCCGGTTGCAGTAAATCCGCCGGCCGCCCTTCCATAACCGCCTCATTACCAATAGCCTTTTTCTGCAGCGACGCATTAACCGGCGCCGGTGCGGCACCATAGCCACCCTGCAGATAGCGTTTTACTTCGTTGGTGATGGTTTTATAGCGTTCACCGGCCAGTACGTTGTACACCGCCTGAGTGCCGACAATCTGTGACGTGGGCGTTACCAGCGGCGGGAAGCCGAGGTCGGCACGCACCCGCGGAATTTCCGCGAAGACTTCCTGAATGCGGTCGAGGGCATTCTGCTCTTTCAGTTGATTCGCCAGATTCGACATCATGCCGCCCGGCACCTGATTGATCTGTACCGATACATCTTCGCGGGTAAATTCGCTTTCAAACTGATGGTATTTTTTGCGAACCTCGCGGAAATATTCTGCAATTTCGCCCAGCAGCGTTAAATCCAGACCGGTGTCATAGGGGGTGTTTTTCAGCGCGGCAACCTGCGCCTCCGTAGCCGGATGACTGGTGCCGTTGGCGAACGAAGAAATGGCGGTATCAATACGATCGGCACCGGCTTCAATGCCTTTCAGCTGACACATATGCGCCAGCCCCGCGGTGGCATGACTGTGTACCACCACCGGTAAATCCAGGCTGTCTTTTAATGCCTTCACCAGATCGTAGGTGGCATAAGGGGTCAACAGGCCCGCCATGTCTTTAATGGCGATGGAGTCGGCACCCATGTCTTTCATCACATGCGCCTGTTTTACAAAGGCTTCCGGCGTATGCACCGGCGAGGTGGTGTAACAGATGGTGCCCTGCGCGTGTTTGCCGGCTTTTTTCACCGCTTTCATTGCCGTTTCAAGATTGCGCATATCGTTCAGCGCATCAAAAATACGGAACACATCCACACCATTTTCGGCAGATTTCAGCACAAAGGCTTCCACCACATCATCGGCATAATGACGGTAGCCGAGCAGATTCTGACCACGCAGCAGCATCTGCAAACGGGTATTCGGCAGCGCCTCACGCAGACGGCGCAAACGCTCCCACGGATCTTCTTTCAGAAAACGTACGCAGGCATCGAAGGTTGCACCGCCCCACACTTCCAGCGACCAATAGCCCACCTGATCCAGCTTCGGACAAATCGGCAGCATATCGTCGGTGCGCAAGCGTGTGGCAATCAGAGACTGATGGGCGTCGCGCAGAATCAGATCGGTTACTTCAATTTTTTTGCTGGTTGTCATAGTCCTGTTCTCCTGCAGAAGGTCAGCCGACATGGGCTGCAATGGCGGCGGCAATGGCGAGTGCAATTTCACTGGGGTGACGCTTTTCGGAATAATTCAGTAATTCCGGATGCGCCGGCACAAAGCTGGTATCAAACTGCGCTTTGCGGAAATCGGGATGCTGCAAAATACGCTGATAATAATGCGCGGTGGTTTTAATGCCGTGCAGCCGCATATCGTCCAGCGCCCGTTGCCCGCGCGCGATGACTTCCTCCCAGGTCAGCGCCCAGACCACCAGTTTCAGACACATAGAGTCGTAATACGGCGGAATTTCATAGCCGGTATAAATAGCGGTATCGACGCGCACCCCAGGGCCACCGGGTGCGTAATAGTGAGTAATGCGGCCAAAACTGGGCAGAAAATCATTTTTCGGATCTTCGGCATTAATACGGAATTGCAGCGCAAAGCCCCGGTACTGAATATCTTCCTGGCGATAACTGAGCGGCAGCCCTGCGGCAACACGTAATTGCTCGCGCACAATATCCACGCCGGTAATCTGCTCGGTAATGGTGTGTTCAACCTGCACCCGGGTATTCATTTCCATGAAATACACTTCATTGCCCGACAGCAGAAATTCCACCGTACCGGCATTTTCGTAGCCCACTGCGGCCGCCGCCTTCACAGCAAGACCTCCAATATACTGGCGCTGTTCCGGTGTTAATTGCGGGCTGGGCGCAATTTCAATTAATTTTTGATTGCGGCGCTGAATGGAGCAATCGCGTTCAAATAAATGCACCACATTGCCGTGCGAGTCGGCCAGAATCTGCACTTCGATATGGCGCGGATTAACGATGCACTTTTCCAGAAACACATCGGCCGAACCAAAGGCTTTAGTGGCTTCGGAAATAACCCGCGGATATTGCATTTTCAGTTCATCCGCCGAATCACACCGGCGGATACCACGACCGCCGCCACCGGACGTGGCTTTCAGCATCACCGGATAACCGATTTCACCGGCCAGCTGCAGGGCTTCATCCAGGTCGGCCAGGTTGCCTGCGGACCCCGGAGTCACCGGCACACCGGCGGCACGCATGGAATCACGCGCCTGGGTTTTATCCCCCATTTTATGAATCACATCGGCGCGCGGCCCCACGAAGGTAATGCCCTGCTCTTCACACAACCGGGCAAAGTGAGCGTTTTCCGACAGAAACCCGTAACCCGGGTGAATGGCATCACAACCGGTTTCCAGCGCCAGATTCACAATGCGCTGCGGGTCGAGATACCCCGCCAACGGATCATCGCCCAGTGAGTACGCCTCATCGGCACGCTTAACGTGCAGGGCATAGCGGTCGGGCTCGGTATAAATCGCTACCGAGCGGATGCCCATTTCCGCGCAGGCCCGCACGATGCGCACCGCAATTTCACCGCGGTTGGCGATGAGTAGTTTCTTCAGCATACAGACTCCTTGGCCAGTGACCGGGTTGCCTTCTGGTTGAAAATCAGACTACAGACGGGTATTGAAAACTAAAAATTGAAATTTTTTGCTTTCTGCATAAGGTATCACTTATAGATACCCACTACGGACTGCCCATGCCACTCAGCATCCAACGCCTCGCCACCCGCCTGACCTTCCGCCAACTGCAGGTATTTCTGGCGGTGTATGAACAACAGGGCTACAGCAAAGCCGGCGAACTGCTGGGGCTGACCCAGCCGGCCGTCAGCAGCCAGATCCGGCAGCTGGAAGATGCACTGAATCAGCCCTTGTTTGAGTACGTAGGCCGCAAGCTGTACTGCACTCCGGCCGGTGAAACACTGGCACTCAGCGTCAGCCGGATTTTTGATGAGATGCGCCGCCTGCAAACCGACCTTGCCGCGCTGGATGGCAAAGTGGCCGGTGAATTGCGGATTGTGGCAGTGAATACCGCCCAATATGTGGTGCCCTATTTATTGCGGGTCTTTCTCGATTTGCATCCCGATGTGCAGGTGACGGTACGGGTAGTGAACCGCGCCAACGCCATTCAGCGTCTGAACGACAACAGCGATGACCTGGTGATTATGGGCATGGTGCCGGTAGACAAACCACTGGCCTCACTGCCTTTTCTGGACAATGAACTGGTCGCCGTGGTGCCGGCCGGACACCCGTTATTGCAACGGGCACAGCCAACCCTGGAAGATTTTCTGCAGGCCGGCTTATTAACACGGGAACCCGGCTCCGGCAGCCGCCTGGCCCTGGAACTGCATTGCCAGCAACAACGGCTGGATCTGAAAGCCATCATGCAACTGGGCTCAAATGATGCGGTAAAACACGCGGTACTGGCCGGACTTGGCGTGGC
>JAEWQT010000310.1 GCA_023399105.1 Pseudomonadota bacterium
GCGTAAAAACTCAGCGGCTGTTGCTCGCTTAAATGAATGGCGGCCTGCACCACATAAAATGGCCGGCTGACGAAACGATTAATCTCTTCATCGCGGCGCACCACTAAGCCCAGCACCGGCGTTTGTACCCGCCCCACCGACAACACCGCATTCATCCCACTGGCACGGCCACGCAACGTAAAAGCGCGGGTTAAATTAATGCCGTACAACCAGTCGGCACGGGAGCGCGCCAGGGCAGATACCGACAAGGGAATAAACTCGCTGTTGGGTCGTAATTGCTGCAACGCCCTGCGCACGGCGTCGGGGTTCAGGTCGCTGATCAACAAGCGCTGCATACTGTCGCGTTTAGCAGCGGGGACTTTCAGGTAACTGATCACTTCATCGACCAGCAGCTGACCTTCGCGGTCGGGGTCACCGGCGTGCACCAACTGACTGGCGTCTTTTACCAGCCCGCGCAATACGCTCAGTTGTTTGCGGGTTTGTGACTTGGGCTGCAGTTGCCACTGCGGCGGGATAATGGGCAGATGCTCAGCGCGCCATTGTTTAAACGCCGGGTCATAGGCTTCGGGTTCGGCCTGTTCCAGCAAATGCCCGATGCACCAGCTCACCACATCGCCATTAGCCGCGCGCACAAAGCCTTCGCCTTTGCTGTGCGGCTTCGGCAACACCTCGGCAATGGCCCGGCCCAGGCTGGGTTTTTCGGCGATAAACAGACGCATAACGGGCCTCAGGACCTGAATCTTATTACTGTATATGCAGACAGTATAAGAAGGCCACGCAGGATTTCAACGACGCGTGCTGCAGCGCAGCGGAGCATTCCGCGCAACAGAATCGCGGGCGCCTGATCCAGCGCAAGAATTGCAGGTGCATTTTAATTTTTCGCTGCTATAACGGTGTCTTCTGTTAATAAAGGATGCCACCGTGAACTGGACCGATCTCTATCAGGAAAAAACCCTGACCCCACAACAGCTGACCGATCAGCTGACCGACACCCGCAACCTGATTCTGGGGATGAGTGAGGGCATGCCGAAAGCGGCGTTAAAAATGCTGGCCGATGCCTTCCGGGCCGACCAGCTGGCGCCGATGAATATTTATTACATGCACGGCTCCGCCATGCTGGAAGAGCAGCTGCTGATCGACGAACTGAGCGGCAAATTCACCCCGCGCTGTCTGTTTCTGAGTGGCCACGACCGCAAAGCCATTAAAAATCTGAGCAATAAAAACTGGGTCGAATTTGTGCCCGCCGCCTTCCATCAGGTTGGCCGTCTGCTGACGCAACACATTGAACCCGACTGTTTTATGGTGACGGTATCGCCCATGGACCGGCACGGTTATTTCAGCCTGGGCACCAACGCCGACTACGGCGCCTCGGTCATCCGCAAAGCCAAAAAAGTCATCGTTGAAGTGAATAAATACATGCCGCGTACCTTCGGTGAGTGCTCGGTGCACATTTCCGAAATTCACGGTCTGATCGAGGCGGATATTCCGCTCGGCGAAGTGGCCGATGCCGTGGCCGGTGAGACCGACTGGGCGATTGCCCGGCAGGTCGCCGAGCGCATCAGCGATGGCGATACCCTGCAGATGGGCGTCGGCGGTGTGCCCGCGGCGGTACTCAACCTGCTGGAAACGCATCAGGATCTGGGGCTGCACTCCGAGCTGTTCTGCCCGGCCATGGTGCGGCTGATTGAGAAAGGCGTCCTGAACGGTCGCCGCAAGCGCCTGATGCAGCACAAGCATGTGTTCACGCTGGCGCTGGGCGACCGCAACATGTACGACTTTATGGACGACAACCCGTCCATCGTCGGCTATCCGGCGTCGTGGGTGAACAACCCCAACGTCATCGCCAAGAACCCCAATATGGTGTCGGTCAACTCGGCCATCGAAGTGGACATCACCGGGCAAATCAACGCCGAAACCATCAAGGGCACGCCGTTCTCCGGCACCGGTGGCCAGCTCGACTTTGTGCGCGGTGCTTTTGATTCGCGCGGCGGCCGCTCCTTCATTGCCCTGCACTCCACCGCCAAAGACGGCACCCTCAGCCGCATCGTACCGCAGCTGGCCGGCGGCACCGTGACCGATACGCGTATGGATGCGCACTTCGTGGTCACCGAATACGGCTGTGTGGAACTGAAAGGCCTGTCACTGGCGCAGCGGGCACAGGCACTGATCAACATCGCCCACCCGCATTTCCGCGACGAGCTGACACTGCAGGCACGCGTGCTGGGCCTGCTGGCCTGAACCGCCGCGTCAGCGTAACAGGTGTCTGGCCAGCGTCAGGGTCAGCGCCTGCAGCTGGGTGGCGTCCACCTCGGCGTCGCGGTACACCAGCGCCTCCAGCAGAGCCGTCAGCTGTGCATAAGCCGGATCCGGGCCACTGAGCTGCTGCAGTTGCTGCAACCAGTCGGCGGCCAGCTGGCTGGGCTGACGCACAATGCCGCGCCCCTGCCCGACCCGGTCAAGGTGATGCAGACAGAACATCAGCGTCGGCCGGGCCTCCTGCGCCTCATACCGCTGCAGCCGGTACAGGCTGAGCCGGGCCAGCGCTTTGTGCAGCCAGTACGCCTGCGTCAGCCACAACAACAGCCCCAGCACGGCGGCCAGCGCCAGCAATGGCCACAGCGTCAGCAGCAACAGTTTCAGCCACGCCAGCACCAGTGTCATACCGGTATACAGCCACAGCCAGACGGTGGCGATCAGCCCCACAATACTGAGACTCTCGGCTCCGTCCCCCTGCTGTTCCCGTTTCAGCATGGCCTCGGCGTAGCGGCTGATCTGTGCCGCCGTCACACGGCTGTGCTCGGGTTGCGGCAGCTGGTAATACGCGGTGGGTTCAAAGGTGACCCAGCGGCCATCAATCCAGGCCTCGGTCCAGGCATGGCCATCGATGGCGCGGATATCAAAATAGCCGGTTAACGGGTTGCGGGTGGTGGCACTGAAGCCCGTGACCAGCCGCGCCGGGATATCCAGCGTGCGCAGCATAATGGTCATGGCGCTGGCAAAGTATTCGCAATGGCCTTGTTTATCTTCAAACAAAAACTTCGCCAGCGGGGTTTGCCCCTGCGATTCGGTAACAGACGCAAAACTGTAGGCGTACTGCGTGCGTAAATGCTGCTCCAGTAATTGCGCTTTCTGGTATGAATTCTGGCCCGTTTTGGTTACCTGCATGGCCAGATTTTTAATACGCGGATCCTGATCGTCCGGTATCTGTAAATCGGCAGCGTCCGCCGCCGGTGCGCGGGACAGCGGCCGGTTATCCTGTAATTCCCGTGCTGATTTTACCGTGTAGCGGGTGCCCGGCAGCAGCGGGCCGGGTAACAGTGGCTGAGCAAACATATCCAGCGCGATGGCACTGGCTGGTACCCATAAGGCGACCGGATCGGCCGCCGCCGGCAGCCAGGCCGGCATGGGTTGTTCAATGGTAATCACCTGCTGAAAGGCCCCGTCACGGCTGCTGTTCAGGCTGGCATAGCCACGACGGTCGGTGGTTAATTTGCGGGCGATATCCGTATTACTGACCGACCAGCTGACGCCATCAAAAGTATCGAAGCTGCGTATTTTTAAATAAGCGCCCTGCTCGGCTTGCAGCCGCGCCACAATGGCATTTAAATCGACGCCGCCACTGCGGTCGCTGCTGCGGATATCAAATTGATCGC
>JAEWQT010000340.1 GCA_023399105.1 Pseudomonadota bacterium
CGTCGGCTTTTTTCTTGGCGTTCAGCTTTTGACGCTTGCTCGGCTTGGGCTTTTTCTTTTTCGGTTTGTCGGTTTCAGCCGCTTTCGCCGCCGCCGGCTTGCGCCGGGACGGTGCCAGCACTTCTTCGGTTACCGCGCCATCGCCCTGCTTGGTACGGCGACGGGGTAAACGGGCCGGGGTCGGTAAATCGTCAGCGCCCGCGCGGGTTTTGTTGGCCGGTGCCGCGGCCAGTTCAAAATCGACTTTGCGCTCGTCCAGGTCGACGTTCATTACCCGCACCCACAGTTTGTCGCCAAGACGGAAACTGCGGCGAGTACGCTCACCCACTAAACGGTGCTTGGCGGCATCAAAGTGGTAGTAATCGTTGGCCAGCGTGCTGATGTGCACCAGACCTTCCACATACACTTCGCTCAGCTCCACGAATAAACCGAAGCCGGTGACCGCACTGATAACGCCTTCAAATTCTTCACCGATGCGACTGCTGATGTATTCACATTTCAGGAAGTCGACCACATCGCGGGTGGCGTCATCGGCACGGCGTTCGGTCATGGAACAATGCTCGCCCAGATGCACCATGGCAGCGACATCGTAAGGGTAAATGCTGTGCGCTTTCAGCGGCTTGGCACCTTCGGCCCGCTTCACGTGTTTGCACTCACGCTCGCTGCGGATAAGGCTGCGGATGCCGCGATGCACCAGCAAATCGGGGTAACGGCGAATGGGCGAAGTAAAGTGCGTATAAGCTTTATACGCCAGGCCAAAGTGGCCTTCGTTTTCCGGCTGATACACCGCCTGGCTGAGTGAGCGCAGCAGCACGGTCTGAATTAAATGGGCATCCGGCCGGTCGGCAATTCTTTCCAGTAATTTTTGATAATCCTTCGGTGACGGCTTATCACTGCCATTACCAATGGATAAACCCAGCTCGCCTAAAAAGGCGTGCAGATTGGTCAGTTTTTCTTCACCCGGGCCGTTATGCACCCGGTACAGGGCCGGCACTTTGTAGCGCTCGAATAAATCGGCCGCGCAGACGTTGGCGGCCAGCATGCATTCTTCAATCAGCATGTGCGCTTCGTTACGGGTAACCGGCACAATCTGCTGAATTTTACGCTGCGAGTCGAACACAATGCGGGTTTCGACCGAGTCGAAATCCATGGCACCGCGCTCTTCGCGCTTGCGGCGCAGCAACTGGAATAAGGCGTACAGATTTTCCAGGTGCGGTACCACCTCGCGATAATGTTCGCGCCAGGTATCCCGCTCTTCACCACCGTCGGGGTTCAGCATGGTCCACACCTTGTTGTAGGTGAGGCGCGCATGGGAATGAATAATGCCTTCCATAAACTGATAACCGGAAATATTACCGGCTTTGGAAATGGTCATTTCACAGACCATTACCAGACGATCCACCTGCGGATTTAACGAACACAGACCGTTGGATAATTTTTCCGGCAACATCGGCACCACAAACTCGGGGAAGTACACCGAGTTCCCCCGGCTGTGGGCTTCTTTATCCAGTGCTGAGCCGGCTTCAACATAATGAGAAACGTCGGCAATGGCGACGTATAAACGCCAGCCACCACTGCTGCGGTTGCGTTCACAATACACGGCATCGTCAAAATCTTTGGCGTCTTCACCATCAATGGTGACAAAGGGCAGATCACGCAGATCAATGCGGTGTTTTTTATCGGCGGCTTTTACTTCCGCCGGTAATTTTTTCGCTTCATCCAGCACCGCTTGCGGCCAATCGTGCGGAATATTGTGGCTGCGGATGGCAACATCAATTTCCATCCCCGGCGCCAGATGGTCACCCAGCACTTCCAGCACTTCACCCACCGGCAAGCCACCCGGCTGCGGCTGCTGGGTAATCTGCACCACCACAAACTGACCATGCTCGGCACCATGGCGACCGGCGGGCGGAATCAGAACTTCCTGGGTCACCCGTTTGTTATCCGGCTGCACCACACCCACGCCGGACTGGTCAAAATAACGGCCAACAATGTGCTGGGTATTGCGCTCCAGCACTTCGACAATTTTGCCTTCCGGGCGACCACGGCGGTCGAGCCCCATAATCTGTACCGCCACGCGGTCGCCATGGAACACTTTGCTCATCTGGCGATTGGACAGGTACACATCGTCAGCACCTTCGCGCAGCACAAAGCCAAATCCATCACGGTGGCCCTGCACAATGCCGGTAACAAGATCGACTTTTTTCAGCGGCGCAAACTGGCTGCGGCGATTACTGATTAACTGGCCATCACGACACATGGCAATCAGGCGGCGGCGGATGGCTTCCACCCGGTCTTCATCGGTTTCCGCCAGGGCGTTACAGACTTCAGCATGGGTCAGCGGGCGGCCAGATTGTTCCAGCAGCATCAGCAGTGCGTCGCGGCTGGCCACCGGATTGTCGTATTTTTCTGCCTCGATGGCAGCATTAGGATCAACGAAAGGCTGGGGAGTTTTAGGGGAATCCGTCACGGTGCGGCTCCTTTTATAAAGAGATCGGGTGCAGGGGTGGTTGCCACCCGCTTACAAGGCTTTGAAACTGATCTGCGCCGACTCACGGCTCCTGCCGGCGGCCTGCAGACGCTCCAGATAGGTTTGCCACAGAGTATCACGGTTAACACAGAGGTGCCGCAGGTATTCCCAGTCGTACAGGCCGGAATCGTGTCCATCATCAAACACCAGCTTCAGGGCATAGTTACCGGCCGGCTCAATACGCAACAGCACCACATCTTTTTTACCAGCCTGCAGCACATCATTACCCACCCCATGGCCGCGCACTTCGGCGGAGGGTGAATGCACACGCAAAAATTCGTAAGGCAGCTCAAAGGTACCATCACTGTAGGTCAACTGCAGAGACTGGCTGATTTTCTTAACCTTGATGCTTTTTGGTATCAATTGAAAATAACTCTTATGACTAACGGATAAGGGAGTCACTGCGGCAAGAAGACCAATGCCGGCTAAACTCCGGACAATGTCAGCCGAAACAGTGTCAGGGCTGATTTTACTTTGCAAGAGATTAACTGCCTATGAAATCTTTACGAACTATGAGTATCCGCGGCCGGCTGTGGCTGATGCTGGGAGCGGCCATCGCAGCACTGGTCATCGTGCAGGCACTGACCCTGCAAAAAATGTACGGCAGTATCAGTTCCGCCAAAGCAACCGGCGTACAACTGCAAACCGATACCGCCTTCAGCCTGGTGCAGCACTATTATCAGCTGTCACAGAAAGGCTTGCCGGAAAGCGAAGCCAAGGCTCAGGCGCTGCAGGCCCTGAAAAACCTGCGCTACAACAAACAGGAATATTTCTGGGTCAATGACTCCCGTCCGGTCATGATCATGCACCCCATCAATCCCAAGCTGGACAAACAGCCTCTGGGCGATGTGAAAGACCCGAACGGCCTGTATCTGTTCCGGGAGATGGTGCGTACCGTAAAAGCCAGCGCCAATGGCGGGCTGGTGCATTACTACTGGCCCAAGCCCGGTGCCGAAGAGCCGGTGTCTAAAGTCAGCTATGCAAAACACTTTGCCCCCTGGGATTGGATTATTGGCACCGGGGTGTATACCGATGACGTACAGACAGACTTCCGCGCTGCCGCAACACCGGTACTGATCACCTCGGCCGTACTGCTGCTTGTGCTGCTGATTCTGGTGCTGACCATTTCCGCCAGCATCCGCATTCCTCTGCAATATTTCACCCACGCCATGCACAACATTGCCCGTGGCGAAGGGGATTTAACTCAGCGCCTGCCGGTCAGCGGTAAAGACGAACTGACCGACATTGCCCGCTCATTCAATACCTTTGTCGGTCAGATCCATAAGGTGGTAACCGAAACCCAGGGTACCGTGGAGATGCTGGCGGAACTGAACCAGAGCATTGCCGGCATTTGCCGCCATACGTCAGAGTTGTCCGACGATCAGCTGCAGCAAACCGATCAGGCCGCCACCGGCTCCAATGAAATGAGCCAGACCATTCAGGAAGTGGCCGGTAACGCGGAACGGGCCGCGGATGCTGCCCGGGCCGCGGATGAAAATGCGCGCCAGGGCATACGCATTATGCAAAGCACCCAGGAACGCATTATGACGCTGGCGCAGGATATTCAGCAGTCATCGGCGGTTATTCAGAATCTGCGCAATGAAACCAATGCCATTGGTTCGGTGCTGGATGTGATCCGTGGCATTGCCGAGCAAACCAACCTGCTGGCCCTGAACGCCGCCATTGAGGCCGCCCGGGCCGGCGAACAAGGGCGTGGTTTTGCGGTAGTTGCTGACGAAGTCCGTACGCTGGCTTCCCGCACCCAGCAGTCCACCGAAGAAATTAATCAGATGATTTCCCGCTTGCAGGAACAGGCGGCCGGTGCGGTTAAATCCATGGAAGCCAACGCGCATAATTCCGAAGAAACCGCTGGTTCCGCCGATCAGGCCCTGCAGGCAATTTCCGGCATCAGCGATGCCGTCAGTACCATTACCGAAATGAACCTGAGCATTGCCAGCGCAGTGGAAGAACAAAGCGCCGCCGCCAACGAGATTACCGGCAATATTGTGCACATCGCCGAGTCGTCCGGACAGATTGTCGGCAATATGCAAAGCACCGGTCAGGCGGTGGGGCAGCTGCAGAGCAGTACGCAAACACTGATTGGCCTGGTGAAGCGGTTTAAGGTGTGAGCCTGTGGGTTGAGAGTCAGGGGTTGAGGGGTCGGCGTGCTCGGCAGCAAAACCCCAACGTCCAACACCAGACGCCGGAAGCAAACAAAAATGGCACTCTCGGGTGCCATGTTTGTTATGCGAGAAAAAATTGTTAAGAGACGAGACTGGGCGTTCAACGTAAGGCGCGCATTGGCCTCAACTCCGAGCACGCCGAACCCTCAACGCTGAATCCTCAACATCCCTATAAAATAAACTGGCTCAAATCCACATTACGGGCCAGTGAACCCAGTTGTTTTTCCACATAAGCTGCATCAATGGTCACCGGCTCTGTCAGATCGGTGGCCTCGAAAGAAACCTGCTCCAGCAGTCGCTCCAGAATGGTGTGCAAGCGCCGGGCGCCGATATTTTCGGTGCTTTCATTCACTTCAAAGGCAATTTCCGCCAGACGCTTGACCGCATCCGGGGTGAATTCAACGTCCAGCCCTTCGGTTTTTAACAGCGCCTTATACTGCACGGTTAATGATGCGCTGGGCTCGGTAAGAATGCGTTCAAAGTCCTGCGGTGTCAGCGCTTCCAGCTCCACCCGGATGGGTAAGCGCCCCTGCAATTCCGGAATTAAATCGGACGGTTTGGCCAGGTGGAAAGCACCCGAGGCAATAAACAGAATATGGTCGGTTTTAACCATGCCGTATTTGGTGCTGACGGTACTGCCTTCAATCAACGGCAGCAAGTCACGCTGCACGCCTTCACGGGAAACATCACCACCGGAACCACTGTCATGGCGTTTGGCGACTTTATCAATCTCATCAATGAAGACGATGCCATTCTGTTCGGCCAGTTCCACCGCGCGCACTTTCAGCTCTTCCATATTCAGCATTTTAGCGGCTTCTTCGTCACGCAATTGCTTCATGGCATCGCGGATTTTTAATTTGCGCTTGTTTTTCTTTTCACCGCCAAGGCTGGAAAACATGCTTTGCAGCTGGCTGGTCATTTCTTCCATGCCCGGCGGCGCCATAATTTCTACGCCAACGTTCAACTGCGCCACATCAATTTCGATCTCTTTATCGTCCAGCTCACCCTGGCGCAGTTTTTTACGGAATACCTGGCGGGTGGCCGAGTCTTCTTTTTTCGTTTCCTCGGTGGTATCCCAGGTACTGGTGGGGCGCGCCGGCGGTAATAACACATCCAGAATACG
>JAEWQT010000069.1 GCA_023399105.1 Pseudomonadota bacterium
CGGTAATTGCTCGTCACTGTGCCAGGTCAGCTTAATGCCATTGGTGTAGTTGCCATCGGTCGAAAAGGTGATGTCGTTATCCCAGGACAACGCCAGCATATCGGCCTGAACGGCCAGCGGACGGGCCATTAGCAGCACAAAAAGCAACAATGAATAACAATATGAACTATTTGAAACCATAAAGGCCACCAATAACAGAGCGGCGCAGGTTAACAAATAAACAGTTCGGACATCAGCTTGAGAAAAACCAACAGACTGTTGCAGCCAACAGTCTGTTAATGGCGCCCCCGGCGCAAAGAACCATCAGGCCATCTGACTGATGGTGCGACGGAAGCGCTTTAACGACAGCGTGAACAGCAGGCCGGCAATAAACGCCAGGCTGAGCAGTTGCGGCCAGATCACGTCAATACCGGCACCGCGGTACAACACCGCCTGCGAGGCTTTCACGAAGTGCGTGGTCGGAGCCGCCAGCATGACGGTTTGAATCAATTCCGGCATGCTTTCGCGCGGCGTCATACCGCCAGACAGCAGCTGCAACGGAATCAGTACCAGAATCAGCAGCAGGCCAAACTGCGGCATGGTGCGGGCGACGGTGGCCATAAAAATCGCCATCGAGGTGGTGGCGGTTAAATGCAGCGCCACGCACAGCATAAACAGCAGCAATGAACCTTCAATGGGTACCGCCAGTGCACCCTGAATAATCAGCTGCAACGACAACCACACCATCAGCATCACCACCAGCCCCATCGACCAGACTTTGGACAGCATAATCTGCGCCGGCCCCAGCGGCATCACCAGCAGATGCTCCACCGTGCCGTGTTCACGCTCACGAATCAGCGCCGCGCCGGTGAGGATAATCGAGATCATGGTGATGGCGTTGATCAGTTCCATCAGCGAGCCGAACCAGCTGTGCTCCAGTGCCGGATTAAAGCGCGCCCGCAAGGCCAGTTCGGCCGGCAAATGGGTTTCGGCGCGGTAACCGCGCAGATAATCCTGCACTTCGCCGCTGATGATCTGGCTGATATAGCCGTTGCCGGTAAAGGCCTGGCTCATGCGCGTAGCATCCACATTCAGCTGCAAGGCGGGCTGCAAACCGGCCAGCGCATCCTTTTCAAAGTCCGGCGGAATATTCAGCACGAAGGTATAGCGGCCTTCATCCAGCACGCGGTCCATTTCATACAAAGGAATATCCGCCGGCGGCATAAATTGCGGCGGATACAGGGCGCCAATAATCCGTGCCGATAATTGTGAGCGGTCTTCATCCACCACCGCGATGGTGGCTTTGTGCAGGCTTTCGGGGGCGGCGGTGGTGGCCACATAGAGGCTGCCGGTAAAGGTGTAAATCACCAGCAGCAACATGGCCGGGTCACGCCACAGGCTCCACAGTTCTTTAATGCCTAAGCGGTAAATATTACTCAGGGTTTGCCACATGCTCAGGCCTCCTGCTTTTTCAGCAGCACAATGCCCAGTGCCAGAATCACCGGTACCGCCAGCGCCATGGCCAGTATTTCGTGCTGCACATCGGCAAAAGTCAGGGCTTTATTGAATATGCCGCGATTAATCTGCAGAAAATGACTGACCGGGTGAATCTCACCGATCACACGCCCCACCCCTTCCAGCGCCGACACCGGGGTAATCATGCCGGCAAACTGCACCGCCGGCAGCATGGTACCGAGCATGGCGATCAGCATGGCGGCGATCTGACTGTTGGTGAACACCGAAGCCAGCAAACCAAAGCCGGTGGAAAACATAATAAACAGCGTGGCACTGAACAGCAGAGTGAGAAAGCTGCCGGTCAGCGGCACCTTAAACAACCACAGCGCCATGGCCACCAGCAGGAAAAAATTCAGCACCCCCAGGCCAATGTAAGGCAACTGTTTGCCCTATAAAAATTCGGTGCGGCTGACCGGAGTAACGTACAGATTGGTAATGGAACCCAGCTCTTTTTCACGCACCACCGACAGGGTAGTGAGCAGTGCCGGAATCATTAACAGCAGCAACGGAATCATGGCCGGCACCATGGCCACCATACTTTTTACATCCGGGTTATAGCGGTAACGGGTTTCAATACGAATGGGGCTGGCCAACGCTGCTTCCCGCCCGGCGGCGCGCGCCTGCACGCCCAGCCAGTGCAGGTGCATGCCCTGTACATATCCGCTGATGGTTTCCCCCCGCGTAGGCATGGCGCCGTCAAACCAGGCGCCAATCTGCACCGCTTCACCACGTTCCGCCCGGCGGGCAAAGCCGGCCGGAATTTCCAGCGCCAGTGCCAGTTCACCGCTGCGCATACGGCGGTCGAGTTCGGCGTAACTGCTCAGCGGCGGCTGTTCGTTAAAATAGCGCGAGCCGGATAAATTCTGCACATAGTCCCGGCTCATCACCGTCTGATCCTGGTCGAGTACGGCAAAGTTCAGATCTTCCACGTCCAGGGTAATGCCGTAGCCGACGAACAGCATCAGCACCAGCGTTCCCACCAGCGACAGCGCCAACCGCAACGGATCGCGCTGCAATTCCAGCGTTTCGCGCCAGGCGTAGCTGAACAACCGGCCCAGACTGAACGAAGGCGAACGGTTATTACCGGCGGTTGCCACCACCGGCGCCGCACCGGCGTCCACCTCTGTGCTGCCAACGCGCTCACCCGCACCGGCATTAATTAACACCTCGATAAAGGCCTGTTCCAAGGTGTCGCAATCACGCTGCGCCACAATGGCGGCCGGAGTATCGGTTAATAACACCTTGCCGGCGTGCATCAACGAAATACGGTCGCAGCGCTCGGCTTCGTTCATAAAATGGGTGGAAATAAAAATGGTCACGCCATCGTTGCGGGCCAGATCAATCATCAGACGCCAGAAGTTATCGCGCGCCACCGGGTCCACGCCGGAGGTGGGTTCATCCAGAATCAATAATTCCGGTTTATGCACCATCGCCACCGCCAGTGATAAGCGCTGGCGGATACCCAGCGGCAGGCGTTCGGGTAATTCTTCCAGTACCTCCTGCAGCCCGAAGCGGTCGCTCATTTCCTGCACCCGCGCCGGAATATCAGCGGCAGGCACATGAAATAAGCGCGCGTGCAACTCCAGATTCTGGCGTACGGTTAATTCGCCATACAGGGAAAACGCCTGCGACATATAACCCACCCGCTTGCGGGTGGCGATATCCTGCGGATCGAGCGGATGGCCGAATAATTCCGCGCGGCCGGCACTGGCCGGTAACAGCCCGGTGAGCATTTTCATGGTGGTGGATTTGCCACAACCGTTGGAGCCTAAAAAGCCGAAAATCTCGCCACGGCGAATCTGAAAACTGACGTTATCCACGGCGGTAAAGTCGCCGAATTTCATGGTCAGATGGTGCGCTTCAATGGCAAAACCGGCCTGTTCATCCAGTACCAGCGGTGGAATGGTTACCGGCTGATAGCCCTGCCGCTGCTGCTCCGGCAACAACGCAATAAAGGCATTTTCCAGCGTGCTGGCACCGGTACGCTGCAGCAATTCGGCCGGCGAGCCGGTGGCCAGCAGGCTGCCATTATTCATCGCCAGCAGGTGATCAAAGCGCGCCGCTTCGTCCATATAGGCGGTGGCCACCAGCACGCTCATCTGCGGCCGCTGGGCGCGAATGGTATTAATTAATTGCCAGAACTGGCTGCGCGACAGCGGGTCTACGCCGGTGGTGGGCTCGTCCAGAATCAGCAACAGCGGGTCGTGAATTAACGCGCAACACAGCCCCAGCTTTTGCTTCATACCACCGGATAATTTGCCCGCCGGGCGCTGTAAAAAGGGCTTCAGGCCGGTAATGGCCGTGAGTTCATCAATACGGCGGCGGCGCTCGGCCTGATTATGGCCAAACAAGCGGGCAAAAAACTGCAGGTTTTCTTCCACCGATAAGGTGGGGTACAGGTTACGCCCCAGACCCTGCGGCATATAAGCGATATCCGGGCACACCCGGCGGCGGTGGCGCTGGCTGCGCATATCACCACCTAATACCTGCAGTTCGCCCTGCTGCAGCCGGCGGGCGCCGGAAATTAACGCCAGCAGGCTGGATTTTCCCACGCCATCGGGGCCGATCAGCCCCACCATGCAACCGGCCGGAATGCTCAGGTCGACCTGCCGCAAGGCATGGGTTTTACCATATTGCAGGGTCAGGCCCTGCCCCTGCACCACCGGTTTCATGGGTTAACCAGCGGCGGCAGGCTGTCCGGCCAGGGCTGCTGCTGATCCAGCCGCAGCCAGGCCATACCCGGCAAACCGGTTTTTACCTGGGTAATGTGTTTTTGCAATAACGCCGGGTTAATCCGCGCTTTCACCCGGAACATCAGTTTCTCGCGCTCGCTGGCGGTTTCTACGGTTTTCGGGGTGAACTGGGCGACATCGGCCACGTAGGAAATCTGCGCCGGAATGCTCACCTGCGGTACCGCATCCAGCACCAACCGCACCTCATCGCCGAGGGTTAACCGGCCCACCAGCGCCGACGGCAGGAAGAAGGTCATGTACACATCGGTCAGATCAATCAGGCTCAGAATACGGCTGCCGGAACCGACAATCTCACCGGTTTCCGCCACCCGGTACTGAATGCGACCGGCACGCGGGGCCACCAGCACGGTATCGGCCACATCGGCTTCGACCCGCGCCACGGTGGCGGCGGCCGCAGCCTGAGCGGCTTCTGCAGCAGCCACCTGCGCTTCAGCGGTGCGAATGGCGGCGCTGGCGGCACTCAGCTGTGCCTTGGCAGCCCCGAGCGCGGCTTCGGCACTGGCCACCAGGGTGTCGTTATCTTCGGCCAGCTGCTCGGATACTGCCCCTTCGCGCACCAGCGTACCGGTACGGTTAGCCCGCTTGCGCGCGGCGTTTAACTCGGCTTCGCGCAGCCGTACTGCGGCGGCCTGAGCCTGTTCCTGGCTGCGTGCCTGCTGCACCGCACTCTGCGCCGCCAACACCGCACTGACGGCCTGATTCTGCTGCGCCTGCGCCTGTAATAACTGTGCCCGCAGCGATTCACTGTCGATACGGCCCACCACCTGCCCGGCCTCGACAAAATCGCCTTCGTTCACCAGCAATTCCTGCACCCGGCCACCGATGCGCGCGGCAATGGCAATGTCGGTGGCTTCAATGCGGCCGTTGCTGCTGAACACACCAACCTCTGCAGCACCATTCTCCAGGCTGTAATAGGCCGCCATCCCAAGCAGGGCAACGATGGCCACGGGTAATAAAAAGCGGGTGATATTGTGCATGTTGATAAGCCTTCCTGTGATGCGCAGCAATCCGATGCTCGCCGGTCTGTGAATGATGATGTTTTTACTGGCTTGGCAGCGCGGCCGCAACCGGAAAAACTGCTTTTATTGATCCGTATTAATCCTGTAACAACATCAATCTGTTGCTCAGGACAAACCAGCGGCTTGTTCGACGCCGGCCCAGCGCCGTAACCGCCGCGCCAGTGAATCCAGCGCAATGTTCAGCAGTGCCGCGATGGCAATTAAAAACAGCGCTTTGTCGTAACGGATTTCTTCAAAGGCGGAGTCGACAAAAAAGCCCAAGGTGGCAATTCCCAGCACGCCCATAATGGCACTCTCGCGCAGAATCACTTCCCAGCGGTAAAACAAAAACGCCAGAAAAGCCGGGTATAGTCGTGGTGTATGCAGGTATAAATAGCCGCCGATACCACGCGGATCATCCGGCCGCTGCGCCTGTTGCTCGCTGGCATTGGCCAATAAAAACCCGATTAATCCGCCGTTATGAATCGCCAGCGCCAGCACCGCCGGTAAGCCCGACGGGCCAAATAACAACAGCAGTACGAAGGCGATCATCAGCTCCGGTGTAGAACGCATCATCAGCAGCGCTAAGCGCCCGGCCGGACGCATAGGGCCGGCCAGGGTGCGGCTGGCGAAGGGATACACCAGCAACGCAATGATGCCGGTTAACACCAACGCCAATTGCGTCAGCATTAAGGTTTGCGCCAGGGCCGGCAGCGCTTCCTGCATAAATATCTGCTGATACCACTGCAGGGTGGCTATCAGCTCACCCTGCTGCAATGGCCGCGGCCAGATATCGGTGCTGATAAATTGCCATAAATAGCTGGTGCTCATGGCCGGCGTTTCCGGCAGCAGCCACAGAGAGGTAAGAATATAGAGGGGAATTAAGCGGCGCTTAAGCCACAGCCGCACGCTGGCAATGAGCAGAAAAAAGGTCCACAACAAGGCCGCGGCTTCGCTGTACTGACCTTGTTTAAAGGCGGTTTCCAGATGAAATCCCAGCGTTGGCAAGCCAATAAACCCCAGAATGGCACTTGAACGCAGCGCGCATTCAAAACGGTAACGGCTGTAATTCAGCACCTCGGCATAGCCCTGCCATAAGCGTGAATAGAATAAGCGGCTGATGCGACTGGCCTGCGGGGCAATGCTCTGCTCGGGCCAGGGGCTTTGGCGGGCAAATATTTCGGCAAATACCCGGGCAAATACGCCAGTGTAGGGAATGGCAATGGCGAGCAGACCGGTGAGCGCGCTGAGGCCAAACATCTGCATAAACAGCAGGCCCCAGAAAATTTCATGTACGGCCCGCACCGATGCCGCCAGCATGCGTATGGGGCGCCAGTGAAACACTAAGGCCAGTAACAACCCCAGCGGTACCGACAACACCAACGCCAGCAACGCAAAGGCCACCGTTTGCCCCAGCGCCTGCAACAGAGTTAAAGGTTCATCCCAGTGCGGCGTCACCATTCCCAGGGCGATGCGGCCGAGTTCCGGCCAGGGCTCGGTGGCGGCGATGACCAGATCACTGAACGGGATACAGAGGATGGCCACCAGCGCCAGCAACAGGCTGACATTGCGCAGCGCACGGCCAGTGCTTACGCGCGAAAACAACCGCTCAGCGGGCATAGAGCTGATCCAGCTGCGCTGCTGTTAAATCAGCCGCCGGGCCATCGTAAAACAACCGCCCATCGCGCAGGGCAATCACGCGATCGAAATGATCCAGCGCCAGCCGGCGGTTATGCAGGCTCACCAGTACGGTGTCGTGACGGCGCAGTAATAGCGCCAGTAATTCTTCCGCCTGACGCGGATCGAGCGCCGATACCGGCTCATCGCCGAAAAAGATCGGCTGCTGCCGGTACAGAGCACGGCCAATGGCCACCCGCTGGCGCTGCCCGCCGGACAAACGATCCACCGATTGCCAGAGTTTGTCGCCGATCCCCAGCTCGGTGCACAGCGTCAGAATGTCCTGCTTCGGCTGCGCAAACGGGCGGATTAAATTCAGCAGATTAAACCAGCTGGAATGCCGCTCAAGCGCGCCCATAAAGACGTTGTGATAGACCGACAGAATATCCACCAGCCCGCCCTGTTGCGGGCACAGTGCAATCTGCTGCGCCTGTTGCGGATATAACCATTCCAGCAGGCTGGATTTACCCGCCCCGGACGGGCCGATTAAGGCAATTTTTTCGCCAGCAAAAATCTGCAGGCTGATGTCGTGCAAGACGGTGGTGTTACCCCGCGGCAGCGATTGCTGCAGCAGGGTAAACAAAGGTTGTCGGCCGGGCATGATTAATCCAGCAGGCCCAGTTCGCGGGCGGTATTTTCAATAGGGGCGTAGTCGTCGTTGCTGGCCGGAATAAAGGCCTCGCGCGGGAAACTGGCCAGCAGTTCTTTATCGGTCATATCCAGCAGCGCCTGACGGACCTTGTCTTTAAAACCCGCACCAAAACGGGCATCGACATCGCCGCGAATGGTCCACTGGTAATCCGGATAAGTCGGGGTTTCCCAGATCACCCGCACTTTGGCCGGATCAATGTTACCGGCCGCCAGCTCGTTATCCCACACGGTGTAATTCACCGCACCCAGCTGATACGCACCGGCCTGAACCTGGGCAATGGTACGGCTGTGATCACCGGAAAAACCGACGCGGGAAAAAATATCATCCGGCGCCGCACCAAAGTGTTCACGCAGATAAAATTCTGGCATTAAGCGACCGGAGGTCGAGGCCTTAGAACCGAAGGTAAAGGTTTTGCCCTTTAACGCATCACTTAAGGTTGCCGCCCGTTCAATGCCGGTGCTGGTGTTGGCAATAATGTACGATTTAAAGGTCGGGTCTTCCGAGCCCTGGGCAATGGCCTCGGAACCCGGCACCAGCCGCCGCGCCTGCACGCCGGATAAGCCACCGAACCAGGCCAGTTGTACCTGATTATTCCGGAAGGCCGTAACCGTGGCGGCGTAGGATTTCACCGGAATGTATTTAACCGGCACGCCGGTTTTTTCACTTAAATAGTCCGCCACTTTATTAAAGCGCTGTTGCAGACGGGATTCGTCTTCATCCGGAATGGCGGTAAAGACAAAGGTATCGGCACTGGCATTGAGGCTGAATACCGCCGCCAGAATAACCAGCGAGTTTTTCAGAAAGGTAGGCATGGCGTTATATCCCTTTTATTAGCTTATGAATGGTGTTGGCCGGATAGCCAGAATTCCCGTACCGCTGCCGCATTACCGCGGAACAGAATCCGGCCTTGTTTCTGGCTCATCTGAAAATCGTACATGGGGTCGTAATAGTCCTGCAGCAGCAGGGTTATCCAGCCACGGTGCAAACTGTTATCGCCGCGTTCGTGCGCCTGTAATGCCTGCTCCAGTAAAT
>JAEWQT010000091.1 GCA_023399105.1 Pseudomonadota bacterium
CTCTGTACGATACGCCGTTTGGCTTTCTGACATTGTCCGCCAAGGTAATTCCGGACCATCCGTTGTTCAGCAGCAATCTTATTTCGGTAGCCTTTCTGCTGCAGAGCTTGCTGGCCGGCTTCGCCATTCTGTGTCTTCCACGCCAGTTTCAGGTGGCGGTTATTGAGAACGAATCCCCCCGCCATGTGCACACCGCGCGCTGGTTATTCCCGCTCTATCTGCTGCTAATGGTCGCCTTTGTGGTGCCCATTGCGCTGACTGGCCAGATGTTTATGCACGACCTGGGCTTTACCCCGGATACCTATGTCATCAGCCTGCCGGTCGCACTGGGCCAGGAACTGATCGCCATTATTGGCTTTATCGGCGGTGGTAGTGCCGCCACCGGCATGATTATTGTGGCCACCATTGCCATCAGCACCATGGTGTCGAACGAACTGGTACTGCCGGTATTTTTCCGCAATTCCAGCCATAACGGTGAACCGCAGCAATCGTCCAACATCCGCAGGCTGGTGCTGACGGTTCGCCGGCTGGTCATCGTGCTGGTGATGCTGCTGTCGTACGGATTTTATCGCTGGGTCGGTGAATTTGAATCGCTGGCCGCCATAGGTCTGCTGTCCTTTGCCGCCGTGGCGCAGTTTGCCCCGGCTTTAATCGGTGGCCTGTTATGGCAGGGGGCCAACCGTCAGGGCGCCATTGCCGGCGTACTCGGGGGCACTTTCGTATGGTTCTTTACCCTGTTGTGGCCGGTGATCATGCAGGAACTCTCTGCCACCGGTATTACCCCCGATAAATTCTTCGGCATGGAGCTGGACCGTTTCAGCTTCGGCGTGATCCTCAGTTTGTGGGTGAATATCTCGCTGTTTGTATTCTTCTCGGTGGTGACCAATGCCTCGGTGCGGGAACGCATGCTGGCCAGCGATTTCACCAGCACCAAAGCCCTGCAACCGGCCAATAAACTGTCGCCCGGCTTAAGCTGCAAAGTTGACGATGTGCGCGTGGTTCTGGAACGGATTCTGGGCTACAAAAAAACCGAAGCGTTTTTCACCGAATACCAGTCGCACCATGGTATTCAGTACGACCATGCGCCCGCCTCCGCCGACTTACTGCGTGACACAGAAAAGCTGCTGGCCTCGGTGGTTGGTTCGTCGTCGGCGCGGGTAATTTTTTCCACCCTGCTCGGTGGGGAACAGATTCAGATCCGCGACCTTGCCTTCCTCGCCAGCGAAGCCAGCCAGGCCTTCGCGATGAGCCGCGAACAGCTGCAGGCGGCGCTGGAAAACCTGCAGCAGGGCGTCAGCGTGGTCGACCGCAATCTCAATCTTGTGGCCTGGAACAGCCGTTATCTGGAAATATTCAATTATCCGCCGGGGCTGATTCAGGTGGGCAAACCCATTGCCGAAATCATTGCCTTTAACGCTGGCCGTGGCTTCTGCGGCAGCGGCACCATCGAGCAACAGGTAGCGCGGCGGATGAATTTCCTGCGCGCTGGCTCGTCGCATAACTTTGAACGCCAGTTACCCAATGGCGTGGTCATTCTGATGCAGGGCCACCCGATGCCGGATGGTGGTTTCGTAACCAGTTTTACCGACATCACCATTCACCGCAAAGCCGAACAGGCGCTGAAAGAAGCCAATATCAGCCTGGAACAACGGGTGGAAGAAAGCAGCGAAGAGCTGGCCGATCTGACGGCTCAGCTGATTGAAGCCAACACCAGTAAAACCCGCTTCCTGGCGGCCGCCGGCCACGACCTGATGCAGCCGCTGAACGCGGCCAAGCTGTTTGCCTCAACCCTGGCCCAGCACAACCTCAGCGACGATCAGCGGCATTTATTGAACCACCTGGAAGGCTCGCTGCAGTCGGCCGAAGATGTGCTGTCGGTACTGGTGGAAATCTCCAAACTGGATGCCGGTGCTATCGAGCCGGTGGTACGACCGGTACAGCTGAATAGCGTGCTGAAACCGCTGCGCGATGAATTTACCGCACTGGCGGCCGAAAAAGGCCTGCGTCTGCGCTTCCACAGCGGCGACCACTGGGTACTCAGCGACCCGCACTGGCTGCGACGCATTATTCAGAATCTGGTTTCTAATGCCGTGCGCTACACCAACAAAGGCGGCGTGTTACTGGGTTGCCGCAAACGCGGCCAGGAACTGGTGATTGAAGTGTGGGACAGCGGCCCCGGCATTCCGAAATCCAAACTGGGGGAAATTTTCCGCGAATTCAAACGCCTGCACACCAGCAAAGACAGCAAAGGGCTGGGGCTGGGGCTGGCCATTGTCGACCGCATGGCCAAGCGCATGGGCCACCGCATTGAAGTGGATTCCTGGGTGGATTACGGCAGCCGCTTCCGCCTGATAGTGCCCATTACCGAAGCGGCCCTGGTGAAACAGGACAACCGCGACCAGCAGGCGCGCGTCTCCGGCAGCTTTGAAGGCATGAAAACCTTTGTTATCGACAATGACCCGGAAGTGTTGGCCGGTATGAACGCCCTGCTCAACAGTTGGCAATGCGACGTCTACAGCTGCAGCGATATGGAAGACGCCCTACAGGTACCCTTCACGCCGCAAATCATGTTGTCGGACTACCAGCTGGATAATGATGAAACCGGTCTGGAAGTGATGAAAGCCCTGCGGCAGAAGTTTGGCGAGGATATTCCCGGGGTACTGATCACCGCCGACCCACGCCCGGCGGTGGAAGAAGAAGCCCGCGAACTGGGCTTCTATTTCCTGCGCAAACCCCTGCGGCCAGCGGCGTTACGGGCGTTACTGCGGAGGATAATTCGCTAGAAGCTGTGGGGTTGAGGGTTGAGGGTTAAGCGTTCAGGGTTCTGCGTGCCCGGTAGTTAAGCCGGTGCACGCCTAACGCTCAACGCCGAACGCCCAACATCACTCCTACGTGCCCGGTAGTAAAAACGGTGCACGCCTAACGCTCAACGCCGAACGCCCAACATCACTCCACCTGCCCCGCCAATGCCGCATCCGGTTTTTCAAAATCCAGGCTTTGCACGGCAATAACCGCCTGGGTGCGGGTACGCACGCCCAGCTTGCGGAAAATCGCGGTAACGTGGGCTTTAATGGTGGCTTCGCTGACGTCCAGATCGTAAGCAATCTGTTTGTTCAGCATGCCTTCAGACATCATGCTTAACACCCGGAACTGCTGCGGCGTCAGGCTGGCCAGGCGGTTGGCCAGATCCAGTGCATTCTGGTCAGGATGATGCTGATGGCGGCGCGCCGCTTCCGGCAAATAAATATCGCCCTCCAGCACCCGGCCAATCGCACTGGCAATATCATCCAGCGAAGCCGATTTAGGAATATAGCCCGAGGCTTCATGATCAATGGCCTGACACATAATGGCCGGGTCTTCACAGGCCGACACCACCATCACCGGAATTTCCGGGTAATGAGAACGCAAAAACACCAGCCCGGAATAGCCATGAGCCCCGGGCATCTGCAAATCCAGCAAAATCAGATCAGCATCTTTATGCTGTTCCACCACCTGCTGCAGTTCCGGTAAAGACTCTGCCTGGGCAATGGTGACATCCGGCACCAACTGTTTTACCGCCTGCTGCATCGCCGTACGGAACAGCGGATGGTCGTCAGCGATAATAATTTTCTGTGCGAGCTGCATAGATTCCCTCATCTCAGAGCCGGTCAGACATCGCCGGCAGCTATTTTTTGTTATGACGCACCCATGATGGTACAGGGATGCTGAAAAGCAAAAAACTGCCCAGGGAGTTTATCCCGGGGCAGTTTCCTTACACGCCAACCCTCACTTGCGGTTCAGGCGCTGATCCACCAGGGTTTCCACCACCGACGGATCGGCCAGCGTCGAAATATCCCCCAGAGCATCGTGCTCGTTGGCAGCAATCTTACGCAGAATACGGCGCATAATCTTGCCAGAGCGGGTTTTTGGCAGCCCCGGAGTGATCTGAATCAAATCCGGTGTCGCAATCGGGCCAATCTCGGCACGTACCCAGTTACGCAGCTCTTTCACCAGTTCTTCACTGGCCTGTTCGCCGCTGTTCAGAGTGACGTACACATAGATACCCTGACCTTTAATATCATGCGGATAACCCACCACCGCTGCTTCTGCTACTTTCGGGTGTGCCACCAACGCACTTTCAACCTCGGCGGTCCCCATGCGGTGACCGGAGACGTTGATAACGTCGTCCACACGGCCGGTAATCCAGTAGTAACCGTCTTCATCACGACGGGCACCGTCACCGGTGAAATACATACCGCGGAAGGTGGAGAAATAGGTCTGCACATAACGCTCATGATCGCCGTACACGGTACGGGCCTGGCCCGGCCAGCTGTCGACAATCACCAGGTTACCTTCAGTGGCGCCTTCCAGAATCATACCGGTGTTGTCCACCAGCGCCGGCTGCACACCAAAGAACGGACGGGTCGCCGAACCGGGTTTGGTGTCGGTTGCACCCGGCAGCGGGGTAATCATGATGCCGCCGGTTTCGGTCTGCCACCAGGTGTCCACAATCGGACAACGCTCTTCACCAATCACACGGTAATACCATTCCCAGGCTTCCGGGTTAATCGGCTCGCCCACAGAACCCAGCAGACGCAAGGACTCGCGGTGGGTGTTTTCTACTGCTTTGGCGCCTTCGGCCATCAGTGAGCGGATCGCGGTCGGCGCGGTGTACAGAATGTTCACCTGATGCTTATCCACGATTTGCGAGAAACGGTTGATGTCCGGATAGTTCGGTACACCTTCGCACATCAGGGTAATGGCACCGTTCAGCAACGGTCCGTACAGAATGTAGGTGTGGCCGGTAATCCAGCCCACGTCAGCCGTACACCAGTACACGTCGCCTTCGTGATAATCAAAAATATACTGATGGGTAATAGAGGCATACACCAGATAACCGCCCGTAGTGTGCACCACGCCTTTCGGCTTACCGGTTGAGCCGGAGGTGTACAGAATAAACAGCGGATCTTCAGCGTTCATTTCTTCCGGCGGACAGTGCGGAGAAGCGACCTTGATCAGATCGTGGTACCACACATCACGGGCCGCGTGCCAGGCGACATTGCCACCGGTACGCTTCACCACAATCACTTTTTCCAGTGACCGAATGGCCGGGTTGGTCAGCGCTTCATCCACGTTGGCTTTCAGTGCCACTTTCTTACCACCGCGCACGCCTTCGTCGGCGGTGATGACAATCTTGGCGTTACTGTCTTCAATACGGCCGGCCAGTGCATCCGGCGAGAAACCACCGAACACCACGGAATGCACCGCACCAATACGGGTACAGGCCAGCATGGCCACCGCGGCTTCCGGAATCATCGGCATGTAAATACACACCACATCACCCTTACGCACGCCCTGACCACGCAGCGCGTTGGCAAAACGGGATACTTCTTCGTGCAGTTCTTTATAGGTGATATGACGGTCTTCAGACGGATCATCGCCTTCCCAGATAATGGCGGTCTGGTCGCCGCGGGTTTCCAGGTGACGGTCCAAACAGTTGACCGAGGTGTTCAGGGTACCGTCTTCAAACCATTTAATACTGACGTTGTGATCATCGAAGGAAACGTTGCGCACCCGGGTAAAAGGCTTCATCCAGTCAATACGCTGCATGGCTTGTTCGCGCCAGAACCCTTCCGGGTTGATGATGGACTGCTGATACATCTGCAGATATTTTTCGTTATTGATCCAGGCGGAATCGGCAAATTCCTGCTTTACCGGATACAATTTCTGGTCGCTCATAGCGTTCTCCTGCGAGTTATTATCATTGTTGGCCCGGCGCGGCGTCCGCACAGTAACGGACGAAACCAATGCGCTTAATGCCTTTGCATTCATAGTGGTCATTGGCTGCCAAATGCTGAATTAGACAATGGTCTATCCACAATCCGGGCGGATTATGTCTTTTTTTTCAGCAGTGAAACGCCCTGTCGCCATTCCTGCCAGCTCCCTGTCGATTTTTGCCGTTATTACGGCACCGGAGCCGGCTAATGCCCCCGACCAAAGCCGTACAAACACAGAACCGGGTCAGCACCTGATACTTATGGCTAATTTCTAAGCAATTCCCAACTGCACCATAGTGGTTCGGCACAACGACAATAACAGGAGAGTAACATGCGCAAGACTTCCGCGATTCTGCTGGCCGCTGCCCTGCCGATGGCTGTGCAGGCTGCTAATACCGAATTCAGCTACAACGGTTACGTTAAGCTGGATGCCATGTTTAGCCAGTATAATGATGGTGAAATGACCAATGCTCTGGGTCGTGACATTTATGTACCTGGTGCAACACCAACAGGCAATGGCGATTCAACCAACAATTTCCACATGCACGCCAAATCATCCCGGTTTGGCCTGAAAGCAGTTACCACTCTGGATGACGGTGAAAAAATCACTTCCGTGATTGAAATGGATTTTCTGGGTTCCGCACAGGGTAATGAGAACGTTTCTAACTCTTACAGCCCGCGTTTACGTCATGCCTTCTTTACCTACAAAAACCTGACCGTTGGTCAGACCTGGTCAACCTTTATGAATGTTTCTGCGTTGCCGGAAACTGTTGATTTTGTTGGTGTAATGGACGGTACGGTGTTCGCGCGTCAGCCTCAGGTGCGCTATACCACCGGTAATTTAGAAGTTGCATTGGAAAACCCGGCCAGTACTGTAGGTGGCACAGACACCAACGATAACTCAATGCCCGATGTTGTGGCCCGTTACAGCATCAAGTCTGGTAA
>JAEWQT010000097.1 GCA_023399105.1 Pseudomonadota bacterium
TTGATCGACTTCAGGAACTGCTTCGGAATGATCATATCGGTATCGATATTCGGGCGATCCATCGGAGCCACGATACCGGTGTGTACGGTAAATGCTTTCATGCTCTGCCCTCTTAAAATTCACGCACGTCGACGAAATGACCCGCAATCGCTGCTGCTGCTGCCATCGCCGGGCTCACCAGATGCGTACGACCACCGTAGCCCTGACGGCCTTCAAAGTTACGGTTGGAGGTGGACGCGCAATGCTCGCCGTTGCCCAGCTTGTCGGCGTTCATGGCCAGACACATAGAACAACCCGGCTCACGCCACTCGAAACCAGCGTCGAGGAAAATCTTATCCAGACCTTCTTTTTCCGCCTGCTCTTTCACCAGACCAGAACCCGGTACCACCAGCGCCTGCTTAATAGTGGCAGCCACTTTACGGCCTTTGGCCACTTCCGCAGCGGCACGCAGGTCTTCGATACGGGAGTTGGTGCAGGAACCAATAAATACGCGATCCAGCTGAATACTGGTTATCGGCTGACAGGCCTTCAGACCCATGTACTCGTAGGCACGCTTGAACGCCGAGCGCTCTACGTCATCTTTGGCATCGTCCAGAGTCGGCACCGTGCCATCCACTGTGGTAACCATCTCCGGAGACGTGCCCCAGGTAACCTGCGGTTTGATGTCTTCGGCACGAATCTCGACGATCTTGTCGAACTTGGCATCGTCGTCAGACACCAGATCCTTCCAGGCCTCCAAAGCCATTTCCCAGTGCGCGCCTTTCGGGGCGTACGGACGGCCTTTCACGTACTCGGCGGTTTTCTCATCGAACGCCACCAGACCCACACGGGCACCGGCTTCAATGGCCATGTTGCACATGGTCATACGGGCTTCCATGCTCAGCGAACGAATGGCAGAGCCACCAAATTCCATCGCCGTGCCGTTACCGCCAGCGGTACCGATCACACCAATGATGTGCAGCACCACGTCTTTACCGGTAATGCCTTTGCCCAGCTCACCCTCAACACGGATCAGCAGGTTTTTCATCTTGCGCTGAATCAGACACTGAGTGGCCAGTACGTGCTCCACTTCAGACGTGCCGATACCGTGAGCCAATGCCGCAAATGCGCCATGAGTCGCGGTATGGGAATCGCCACAGACCACGGTCATACCCGGCAGAGTAGCGCCCTGCTCCGGTCCAACCACGTGCACAATGCCCTGACGCTTGTCGGCCATTTTGAATTCGGTAATGCCGAAGTAATCGCAGTTTTCATCCAGGGTTCTTACCTGAATACGGGAAACCGGATCTTTGATGCCGTCGATGCCCGCTTCACGTTCGCCTTTATCGGTCGACACGTTATGGTCGGGAGTGGCCAAGTTGGCATCCAGACGCCAGGGTTTACGGCCGGCAATGCGCAGACCTTCAAAGGCCTGCGGTGACGTTACTTCGTGCAGCAACTGGCGGTCGATATAAATGAGCGCCGTACCATCATCACGCTGCTTAACAACGTGCTGATCCCAGAGTTTGTCGTACAGGGTTTTCCCAGCCATCGGGATGTCCTCTTGTTCATCAGACTAACGGTTTTTGATTGCCACAGAATACGCCATCTGCTAAACAACTCAAATTCATAATTTTCCTGATATCCATTCCATTCAGGAATCCAAATGGCAGCACACGATGGACACACAATCCTTACGGGCCTTTCTGGCCGTGGCCGAACACCAATCGTTCTCGCAGGCGGCAGAGCACCTGCATTTAACCCAGTCCGCGGTCAGTAAGCGCATTCAGCAGCTGGAACAACACCTGAATACGCCACTGTTTGACCGCCACAACCGTACCATCAGCCTGACGGAAGCCGGCCATGCACTGCTACCACGGGCGCGGCAGATTCTGGATCTGGTCGCCGACACAGAGCAGGAACTGCACAGCTTCGACAGCGAAGTGAGCGGCACCCTGTCGCTGGCCACCAGCCACCATATTGGCTTGCACCGGCTGCCGCCGGTGTTGCGCGAATTCACCGCGCGCTATCCGGCCGCACAACTGAATCTCAGCTTTATGGGATCAGAACGGGCGTATCAGGCCATTGCCCTGCGTCAGGTGGAACTGGCGCTGACCACACTGGATGAGCAACTGAACCAATCCCTGCACGACAGCATTGAGGCGCTGCCATTATGGCAGGACGATATGCTGTGCGTGTGTGCACCGGACCACCCCTTAACCCGCCTGCGCAAAGTGACGCTGCAGGATCTGGCCGCGACCCCGGCAATTCTGCCGGAAGCCGACACCATTACGTTCCAACTGGTCGAACGGTTATTTCGTAACGCCGGCCTGATGCTGCACGCACCGATGCCAACCAACTATCTGGAAACCATCAAAATGATGGTGTCGGTAGGCATGGGCTGGAGCGTGCTGCCCCGCACCATGCTCGACAGCAGCCTGCAACCATTACCCTGGCCCGGGCCGCCGCTGCAGCGCTCGCTGGGGCTTATTCATCTGCGCGCACGCACCCTCAGCAATGCGGCCCGGGCGTTTATGACGATTCTGCAGCAGCAATGCGGTCGCGCTTGACACAAAACAACGCGGGTTCATCATCAGGCCGTTAAGGTATTGAAACGGATTGACCAAACAGGAGCAGGCTTATGCTGGATATTAATCACATTCTGGTCGTACTCGACCACGAACACCCGGAACAGATTGCCCTTGACCGGGCGTTATGGCTGGCGCGCTCGCTGGACGCCGACCTCACGCTGCTGACCTGCACCTGGGATGCTTACTGCGAAGAAGGTTCCACACTGGATGCTGAAACCCGCAATAAGGTGAAACACGCCCTGTTGCAGAAGGCCGAACACTGGCTGGACAGCTTTACCGGCGAAGCAACGGATGTGACTTTCCGCACCGAAGTGCATTGGCAAAAACACCTGCATGAAGCCGTGCTGGAATCCCTGCGCCAGCAGGATTTTGATCTGGTCATCAAAGGCACCGGCCCGCATAACCTGCTCGACCGGATTTTTACCCACACCGACTGGAATCTGCTGCGCCATTGCCCGGCGCCGGTGATGCTGGTGAAATCGGCCCAACCCTGGCGCCACAACCGCGTGCTGGCCTGTATTGATGCCACTTCACCGGATCAGGGCCACCAGCTGATCAACGACAACATTCTGTCGTATGCCGAGCATCTGTCGGATCACTTTGAAACCGACCTGCACCTGGTCAACGCCTACCCGCTGGTGTCGGTAGCCTTTGCCATGGTGCCGGAAGTCAGTGCACCGGATGACATTCAGCGCTACATCCACGAGCAGCATGAAGACGCCTGCGAGCAATGGGCCCGTAAATACAATATCAATACCGACCATATTCATATCGGTGAGGGCGATCCGGAAGATGTGGTGGCACGCATTGCGGAAGACACTGAAGCCGACCTGGTGGTGGTCGGCAGCATCGGCCGTACAGGTCTGGCCGGCGTATTAATCGGTAATACCGCTGAGCAGCTGGTGGATAAAGTGAACTGCGACGTTATTGTGATCAAACCCTCGGACGGTGTCAGCCCGGACGCCGACTGAATAACAGGAGCACCTATGGATACTCAGGCACTGCATCAGGAAATTCTGCAGAGCACCACCGACCACCCGCACATGCGCCGCCTCTATGAGCAGGCGCTGTTGCGCCCCGCCATGCCCACGGCCGTCGTCCACCCAGCCAGTCCGGATTCCCTGGAAGGCGCGGTGGCTGCGCACCGGCTGGGCATGATGCACGCCATTCTGGTGGGTCCGGAACATAAAATCCGCGACTGTGCCGACGCCGCCGGCGTGGACATCAGCGGCATTGAAATCCGCAACACAGAACACAGCCACGAAGCAGCCGAAACCGCAGTCGCCATGGTCCGCAGCGGTGAAGTGATCGCGCTGATGAAAGGCAGCATCGCCACCGATGAGCTACTCGGAGCCGTACTGGATAAAACCCGTGGTATCCGCACCGAACGCCGTATCAGTCATGTGTTCTATCTGGATGTGCCGTCGTATCCGAAACCGCTGTACATCACCGATGCCGCTATCAATATTCACCCCGATCTGCGCACCAAAAAAGACATCATCATCAATGCCGTGCAGCTGGCCCAAAGCATGGGCCTGAGCCTGCCCAAGGTGGCCATTCTCAGTGCCGTGGAAAAGGTTAAGCCGGAGATTCCCAGCACCATCGATGCGGCGGCGCTGTGCAAGATGGCCGATCGCGGCCAAATTACCGGCGCCCTGCTGGATGGCCCCCTGGCCATCGACAACGCCATTAACCTGGAAGCCGCCAACAGCAAGGGCATTGCCTCGCCGGTGGCCGGTGATGCCGATATTCTGCTGGCACCCGATCTCGAATCCGGCAACATTCTGGCCAAGCAACTGATGTATCTGGGCAACGCCCAGGCAGCCGGTTTACTGGTGGGCGCACGGGTGCCCATCATGCTGACCAGCCGCGCTGAAAAGATGGCCGGCCGCCTGCTTTCCTGCGCTCTGGCCCAGGCACTGGCCCCGGTAACGCTATGAGCAAAACCCTGCTGGTCGTTGCCCACGCCCCTTCCGCCAATCTGCAACGGTTGCTGGATGCTGGCCGGCAGGGTTTTGCAGCTGCCGAAACCCACCACACCAAACTTTTGATCCGGGCTGCATTGGAAGCCAATGCCGACGATACACTGGCGGCCTCAGCCATTGTGCTGCTGACGCCGGAAAACCTCGGCTATATGAGCGGCGCCCTGAAGGATTATTTTGACCGGGTTTACTATCCCTGCCTGGAGCACACCCAGGGCAAACCCTGTGCCGCCATCATCCGCGCCGGTCACGATGGCACCGGCACCCGGCGGGCACTGGAAACCATCACCACCGGCCTGCGCTGGCGCTGGGTTCAGGAGCCATTGATTCTGCGTGGCGACTGGCAGGACGATTTCCTGCAACAAAGTCAGGAGCTGATTCAGGCCATGGCCAGTGCGGTTGATACCGGCATTATCTGAAGCGGTATCACCACCGCCGGGGCTCAGGTAGAATAGTCAGCCAGATAAATCCCCGCGAAGACCATTCATCATGACCCGCGTTAAAAAAAACCGCTCTCTCAAGCGTATTCACAGCGTTAAAACCGGCAGCATTTCCAAGTTAAAAAAGGCCGCTGGCGTTGATCGTCAGGTCGGCAAACGGGTAAAAGGCCGCCGCACGCTGTCGGCTTATGAAAAATTTCTGCTGGAAAATCCGGACGCCAGCGAGGCCGCCAAAGCCGCGCAGAAAGCTGCCGAAAAAGCGGCGCTGGCCAAAGCCGAAGCGGCAGCAGAGGCCGCAGCCAAAGCAGAATCAGCCAGAACGGCCAAAACAGAGAAAGAAACGAGCAGCCAGGACAAGCAACGGGCCGAGCGACCAAAGTCATTGCTGGATCAACTGGACAACAAAGATATCGGCGACATTTACTGATGCCGCACTGGGAAGCCACCGGCCTGCAGCTGGAATGCTGGCCGCCGCTGCCGGAGCATATCGCCCGTCCCTGGGACACTGCTGATGAACTGCTGGCAGCCACTGGCGAATCACCGGACTTACTGATCAACGACCGCTACGGAGCGCTGCAATGCGCCTTTCCACAGGCGTCCGTCTGGGCTGACAGTGCCTCGGCGCAAGCCGCCGCGCAGCGCAATCTGCAAGCCAACCAATGCTTACCGAGCGGTGCCGTTGTCTGGCAGGAAGAGGATTTACCGGTCGCCGCCACCCTGGTATTCATCAAGGTTCCCAAGCAATTTGAACTGCTGCAGTTCTGGCTGCAGCAATGCCAGCAGCGCTTTGCCCCACAAACCCGTTATGTGCTTGCCGGCATGGCCAAACACTGGCCGGTCAGCTGGTTACAGTGGCTGGAACAGCACGCCGGCAGCTACCGGCAAAGTCAGGTGCAGAAAAAAGCCCGGTTGGTGGAAATCACGCTGTCGCAGCCATTGCCGGAGCAATCCTTGTGGCGGGGGTATACCAGCCAGGACGAGCTGCATTTTGAGGCACTGCCCGGGGTATTTGCCCGCGAACAGCTGGATATCGGCAGCCGCGTCTTATTAGACCTGCCCGATCCGGGCTACGGTGGTGTGCTCTGTGATCTGGGCTGCGGCAATGGTTTGCTCGGCCTGACGCTGGCGCACCGCTATCGGATTGAGCGGCTGATGTTAACCGATGACTCTTTTCTGGCCGTGCGTTCAGCCCGGCATAACGCGACCCAGCTCGGCATCAACGCGGAGGTCCGGCACGGGGATGGCCTGAGTGCAGTCAGTGAAACTCTGGACTGGGTGGTCTGTAATCCCCCCTTTCATGACGGCCACCGTCAACTGACCAATATTGCCGTAAGAATGTTCGAAGAAAGTCGCCAGCGTCTGGCAAAGGATGGGAAATTACTGGTGATCGCCAACCGGCACCTGCCGTATTTGCCGGTGCTGAA
>JAEWQT010000132.1 GCA_023399105.1 Pseudomonadota bacterium
ATGATCGACACCATCGAAGTACCGGGTGCTTACGAAATTCCCTTGCAGGCAAAATCGCTGGCCAAAAGTGGCCGTTATCAGGCTATTGCTGCTACCGGTCTGGTGGTGGATGGCGGTATTTACCGTCACGATTTTGTCGCCACCGCCGTCTGCAACGGCCTGATGCAGGTGCAGCTGGAAACTGAAATTCCGGTATTAACCGCCGTACTCACCCCGCACCATTTCCACGAGCACGACGAGCACAGCCATTATTTTATTCGTCATTTTGTGGTGAAAGGGCAGGAGCTGGCGAACGCCGCTGATCAGGCCATGCGTTTAACTGCTGCCGCCCGCGCGCTGTAATTTATGAGCAAGAAAAACCGCACTATTCCGGCCTACGGCCTGCCGATTATCGAGACCCACTTTCACCTCGATTATTTAAAAGCCGCGGCCCCGGAAGAGATTCTGGCCGCCGCCCGCGCCATTGGCGTGGAACGCTTTATGAGCATCAGCGTCGAGCCGGACAATATGCCCGGCGTGCTGGCACTGGCCGAACGCTTTGCCGATGTGTACGCCACCCTCGGTGTGCACCCGCACGAAGCGGCGAAATTCAGCGACGCAACCGCAGGCTATATTCAGACCCACGCTGCCCATGACAAAGTGGTGGCAGTAGGGGAAATCGGCCTGGATTATTTTTACGACCACTGCGACCGCACCGTGCAACGTCAGGTCTTTGCCCGGCAATTACAGCTGGCGGTTGAATGTGATTTACCCGTGGTGATTCACACCCGCGAAGCCGACGACGACACCATGGCCATTCTGCGTGAATACGCGCCGCAGATGCGCCGTAAAGGGGTGGTACACAGCTTTACCTCGGGCATGGAACTGGCGCAGGTGGCGGTGGAACTGGGCTTTTGTTTGGGCATTAACGGCATTGTCACCTTTAACAAAGCCGACAACGTCCGTGAAGTGGTGGCGGCCACGCCGCTGACGCATTTACTGCTGGAAACCGATGCACCGTTTTTAACCCCGGTGCCGTATCGCGGTGTGGAAAATGCGCCGGTGTATCTGCCCTTTGTGGCTGAGAAAATCGCTGAAGTAAAAGACATCCGCGTTGAAGATGTGCTGGAGCAAACCTACCGCAATGCCGTGCGGGAGTTTTTCAGCGCGGCGGGCTGATACCGCTTTTATTGCCAGCCCGTTGGGCTGGCCTATTGCGGGCTGCGCTCGCGGGTATTGCAAGGGGAGGTATCCCCTTGCGAACCCCTCTGGCCCGCGTTCCAGCTTTATCCTCGTTTACCAAACCCAATTGAGCATACGCGGCCAAGGGGCATCCATGCCCCTGGCCACTCGTTTGGAGTCATCCAAACGATGCTATTGGCTTTGGTAACCATCGGGCTGGAACGAATGGGCCGGGAAAAACCGCAGCAAATTGAGAGGATTTTGGCGGCCTTCGGCCGGAATAATTTTCGGTTTTCGGTTTTCGGTTTTCGCGTGCGTAGCACGCCAAGAAAGCCTTTCCGGCGTAGCCGCTACGGTTTTATCCGCGCCTATAGCACGCCGAAATGAACCGTCGTTGACAGGCCCGCCCGGATGGACCGGGCGAGGATCGTGGCGCACGACGCGCCTTACGATCCGTGGCCGTCGGCAATGACGGTGAATGAGGAAATACGTGCTATACAGCGCAAAAGCAGGGGCGTGGGGATAAGATCCCCACATTCGGGGCGCAGGGGCGGAGCCCCGCACAAGCTGCCGCGCAGCGGCAGCCAATCAGCCCGCCAGGGCTGACAGCCTGCAAGGCTGGAAAAAGCCAGCGCGCAGCGCTGGTGTCACGGGCATGGCCCGTTCCCACAACAGCCAACCAGCCCGGCAGGGCTGGCATGCAGCATCGGCCAGTGCTGGCAAACAGCGTCAGTTAAGCGCCTCGTCAGGCAACAAATCCTGCAACTGCTCAATGCCACCCACCACATCATCCGGCTGATGAAAGTACGCAATGTGAAACATCGCTTCACCCTCCTGCGCCAGCGGGATGTTCTGCTTGCCGATGATGATGCCTTCATAGCGGGAACGCACATCGGCCAGCACGGTGCCGAACGGGTCGCGGATGGTGGCCAGTAATTCCTGTTTTTTCACCCGGTCGCCCAGCGCTTTATGGTATTGCACAAAGCCGCTGTCGGTGGCGCGTTCCCAGGCGCTGGTGCGCGCCACCACGGGTTCAATCAGGGAGGTTTTGCGGCTGCGGCTTTTCGGCAGCATGCCCAGGTGGCGCAGCACATTGATGGTGCCGCGCTCACCGGCGCGGATGCACAGTTCGTCAAAGCGCAGCGCTTCGCCGGCTTCGTACAGCAGGGTTTTTACGCCCCGTTCGGCGGCGCAGCCACGCAATGAGCCGTCGCGCACGTCGGAGTTCAGTAACACGGGAACGCCGAAAGCGCGCGCCATGGCGGCGGTTTCTTCATCGTCTAAATTGGCGCGGATCTGCGGCAGGTTAGAGCGGTGAATGGCGCCGGTATGAAAGTCGATGCCGTAATCGCATTTGCTGACGATTTCTTCCAGAAACATATTGGCCATGCGCGCCGCCAGCGAGCCTTTTTTACTGCCGGGGAACGAGCGGTTTAAATCGCGGCGGTCGGGCAGGTAACGGCTGTGGCTGAT
>JAEWQT010000171.1 GCA_023399105.1 Pseudomonadota bacterium
GCCAGCGCCTTCTGAATATAGTCATCGGCGTTCTGGGCAAAGTTGGTGGGGAAATCCAGCACCGGGGTAAAACTGACGTGGCGGATGCCGGTGGCCAGTACGCTTTCCACTGCGGCGGCCGGGTAAAAGTACATATCGGCAAAGGTGGTGGTACCGGTCTGCAGCATTTCGGCGATGGCAAGCTGGGTGCCGTCGAGGACAAAGTCATGGTCGACCCAGCGGCCTTCGGCTGGCCAGATATGCTCCTGCAGCCAGGTCATCAGGGCTTTGTCATCGGCCAGGCCACGGAACAGCGACATGGCGGCGTGACCGTGGGCGTTGATATAACCGGGCAGCAGCACATGGTTGGGCAGGTCGATGGTCTGGGCGGCCTCGCGGGTGCTGGCGGCGGCGTCTTCCACTGCCAGTACGCGGCCGTTGTGCACAAACACCGCCTGGTGTTCCAGCACCTGGCCACTGGCGGACGTCATGGGGAGTACCCAACGGGCGTTAATGCGCAAATCAGCAGGCATGAAAAGCTACTTCTGTATGACCTTTAAGTGCGCGGCATTATAACCAGCCTGTGCGGCTGCCGTCATGCCGGTGACCGCTGCGGCGGTACTGGCCAAGTGGCGGGCGGCTGAGTAATCTGGGCGCTTGTTTTTTTCCTGCTGGAGCGGGCATGAATCTGAATTCCTTAATGAACATTGCGCCTCTGGACTGGCAGGCGCTGCTGGCCTGCTTGCTGTGCGGCACCATTGTCGGCCTGGAACGGCAGTTGCGCGGCAAGCCGGTGGGTATCCGCACCTCCAGTCTGATTGTGCTGGGGACTTATGTCTTTATTACCTTGTCGCAGACGGTGAACAGCGAAGCCACCGATGCCTCGCGGATTATCGGCCAGGTGGTCACCGGGGTAGGCTTTCTGGGCGCCGGGGTGATGTTGTCGAAAGACGGTATTGTGCTGGGGGTCACCTCGGCGGCGACCATCTGGGCGCTGGCGGCGGTGGGGGTGGCCATTGCCGTGGCGACCCCGGCGTTGGGGATTAAAATTTCGGTATTAATTGTGGTGATTCTGGTCGGCGTGGACATTATGGAAAATTATTCCAGTGCCCTGACCCGGGGGGTGCATTCGCGCTACAGCGCCTGGCGGCAACGACGCTGAGGTTCTGACGGTTAACGATTTCTTGTCCGTTATGGCGGATATGGCCCTGTTTTTGCTGGTAAACCTGCGTTCGTTAAACAAGTGTCAAAAAAACGCAGGAGTCCGGCATGCCGAAGAAGCCTTTTACCACGGAAGAAATCAACGCTCAGCGCGAGCGAATTATGGACAGTGCCGCGCAGGTTATGGCCGAAGTGGGGTTTCACCACCTGTCGATGCGCAAGCTGGCCACCGAGTTGGGCATGACCGCCAGCAATATTTACAACTACTTTCCCGATAAAGAAACGCTGTTTCTGCACAGCCGCCGGCGCGGTTTTGAGCTGGCCTTTGCCGCTTTTGGGCGGCAACCCATGGCCGGTTCGGCCCGGGATGCGCTGTCTGCGTGTGCCGGCCAGTTAATTGTCTTTGCGCAGCGCTGGCCCGGGTATTACCAGCTGATGCTGCAGCCGCCGCTGCTGAGTTTGCAGGAGGCCGGCCCGGCCAGTCAGGAAATCCGTTTGCAGGTTGGCCGGCTGGCAGAAGAATGGCAGCGGCACTGGCTGGCGTTGCTGCAGGACGCGGTGCCGGCGCTGCAGCAACAGGCGGAGCCGCAGCGGTTGCAGCTGACGCTGTTTTTTATCACCTCATTGCATGGCCTGATTGATGCCTACCGCTATCAGTCGTTGCCCTTGTTGCTGGACGGCGTGGAGCTGATACCGGATGCGCTGGTTCAGAGTCATCTGGACTGGATGCTGGCGGCGCTGGCGCAGCAGGCGGACGTAGCGGCTTAAGGCGTCCGTCCTTCCAGTGCATAAACAAAGGCCAGAATTTCGGCGATGACCCGGTACAGCGATTCCGGAATCTCATCGCCCACCTCCAGCTGCGCCAGCCACTTCATCAGGCTGGCGTTTTCATACACCGGTACTTCATGGGCAATGGCCAGCTGAATAATGGCCTGCGCCAGTTCGTCTTCGCCGCGGGCGCTGACTTTCGGCACGCTGACGCCGTCGTAGCTGAGGGCGACGGCCTCGCTGGCCTGCAGTAATGATTCCGGAATGCTCATCGCCTTAATCCTTAACTGTGAATATCCACCAGTCGCTGACTGATGCGGTTACGCTCCGGCGCCGGCAGCTGGCCATGGCGCACCTGCAGTTCCTGTACCTCAACGCCCAGTTGTTGCAGACGCTGGCGCAATGGCTGTAACTCGCGGTTCAGTTGCGTCAGGGTGGGCGCCTGTTGCGACCAGAAGGTGGCGCTGAGGGCCGGATACTGCAGCTCAATATCAATATCCAGCGGCCCCAGTTGTTGCAGGTCAAAATGCAGCCGCAATCGCCAGCGCACCGCTTTGCGTTTGCCATCCGTCTCGCCCGGGTCGCTGTCTTTATGCAGGTGCAGCTGCACTTCGCGCGGGGTTTCACCATCGCGGTAAAACAGCGGAATCTGCAGTTGCCAGCTGTCGCCTTGTTGCAGGCGCTGTACCTGTTCGGTTTCGGTTTGCGCCAGTGCCGCCTGCAGCAGGCGGAAGGTTTCCGGCATATCTGCCGGCGGCAGCATGGGCAAGGTGCGCGGCGGCGGGCTGTCGCTGCCGCTTTGCTGGTGCAGCTGTTGCGCCCAGATCAACAGCGCTTTGCCCAATACGGCTTTGTGATCGCTGCTGAGCAGGCTGGCCAGCAAGCCGGGAGCGGCCGGGCTGGTGGCGGCACTGTCGCTGCGGGTTACAGATCCGGGCTGGGCCGGTTGTTCCAGTTTTTGCTGCACGGCCTGCAGCAGGGCCGCCACGTTGCTGGTGGCTGGGTTGGTTGCTGCAGGGCTGGCCGCTGCCCCGGCGGTTGTATTGACCGCAGCGCCCGTAGCTGGATTGGGTTGCGCCAGCGCGGCCGC
>JAEWQT010000256.1 GCA_023399105.1 Pseudomonadota bacterium
GAGCAAAGCCTGCGCGAGCTGCTGATGAGCATTCCTAACGTGCCGCAGGCTGCAGTACCCTTCGGTGCTGATGAAAACGATAACCTTGAAGTGCTGGTATGGGGTGAGCCCACAGCCTTCAGTTTTACTCCGAAAGACCATGTTGATCTGGGCGAACCATTGGGCCTGAGTTTTGATCAGGGCGCCTTGGTTGCGGGTTCCCGTTTTGCCGCCATGAATGGCGCTATGGCCAAACTGCATCGTGCACTGGCGCAGTTTATGCTGGATGTGCATAGCGAAGAGCATGGCTACGAGGAAACCTATGTACCCTATCTGGTGAACCGGCAGGCACTGGAAGGCACCGGCCAGTTACCGAAATTTGAAGAAGACCTGTTCCGCATCCCGCAGGCACAGGGTGATAAAGATTTTTATCTGATTCCGACGGCCGAAGTGCCGGTAACCAACCTGATGCGTGATGCCGTTTACGACGGTCCGCTGCCGGTTAAAAAAGTGGCACATACCCCCTGTTTTCGCAGTGAAGCCGGCAGCTATGGCCGCGATACCCGCGGTATGATCCGCCAGCACCAGTTCGACAAAGTAGAGCTGGTGCAATTTGTCCGTGCCGATCAGTCTGATGCCGCGCTGGAAGAATTAACCGGGCATGCCGAAGCCATTCTGCAGAAACTGAACTTACCGTATCGCAAAGTGCTGCTGTGCGGTGGTGATCTGGGCTTTTCCGCTGCCCGCACCTACGATCTGGAAGTGTGGCTGCCCGGTCAACAGAAATACCGTGAAATTTCTTCCTGCAGTACCTTTGGTGATTACCAGGCCCGGCGTATGCAGGCGCGCTGGCGCAATCCGGAAACCGGTAAGCCAGAACTGCTGCACACATTGAACGGCTCCGGTCTCGCGGTTGGCCGTACGCTGGTGGCGGTACTGGAAAACTATCAGCAGGAAGATGGCAGCATTGTGGTGCCGGACGTTCTGCGCCCCTACATGCGGGGTCTTGAGGTTATCCGTCCATGATGACCTTACCCCTCGTGTTGCGGGGGGATGCCCGACCCTTTGTCGTGATTGGTGGCGGCGCAGTGGCCGCCCGCAAAGTCCGCACGCTGGTGCAGGCGGGTGCTTCGGTGCGGGTGATCGCGCCGCAACTGCATGCTGATATTCAGGCGCTGGCTGCTCAGATTACCCTTGAACAACGTCCGGCAACGGCCGCAGAAGTTTTTGCTGCCGGCAGCCTTCTGGTACTGGCCACGGATAGTCCGCAACTTAATGCAGCACTGGCCGAGTCTGGTCGCCGTCAGGGCTGTCTGGTGTGTCGTGTCGACGATACTCAGGATAATGATTTTATTTTCCCCGCCGTTATCGACCGTTCGCCCTTACTGGTGAGTGTATCGACTCAAGGCGCTTCACCGGCATTAACCCGGCACGTTAAACAGCGCCTGGAGGCGTTTTTACCACAGGATTACCGCCAGCTCGGCACCTATGTAGAGCAACTGCGCGAGCAGGTTAAAGCCTTGCTGAAGCCGGCTGAACGGGCGGCATTCTGGCGGCGCTGGATGAACAGCATGGCACCGGAACTGATTCTGGCTCGTCAGGCCGATAATGCAGCAACTGTTACCGATGATCTGCTGGCTGGTCATGAGGCCGGCAAGGGTGAAGTCTGGCTGGTCGGCGCCGGGCCGGGCGATCCGGATTTGTTGACCTTCCGCGCCCTGCGCCTGATCCAGAGCGCAGAGGTGGTGTTCTATGACCGGCTGGTGAATCCGCTGATTCTTGATTTGCTGCATCCACAGGCTGAACGCTTTTATGTCGGCAAAGCCCGTAGCCAGCATTCCGTGCCGCAGGATGGCATTAACCAGCTGTTGGTGGATGCCGCCCTGGCGGGTAAAAAAGTGCTGCGTCTGAAGGGCGGTGATCCCTTTATTTTTGGTCGCGGCGGCGAAGAAATTGAACAACTGGCGCAAGCCGGTATTTCCTTCCAGGTGGTGCCCGGTATAACCGCCGCCAGTGGTTGTGCGGCCTATGCCGGTATTCCGCTGACGCATCGCGACCACGCCCAGAGCGTGCGATTTGTCACCGGCCACCTCAAAGACGGCACCTGTGATCTGCCCTGGGCGGAACTGGTGCATACGCAGCAGACCCTGGTGATTTATATGGGGCTGACCGGGTTGCCGCATATTTGCGCGCAATTAATGAAAAACGGTATGCCGGCCGATACCCCTATAGCCCTGATTGAAAAAGGCACATTGCCAGAACAGCGGGTGCATATCAGCACGCTGCAGGAGATGCCTGATTACGTTCGGGATCGGGACATCAGCGCTCCTACGCTGACCATTGTCGGGTCGGTGGTCAGCCTGCATAAAAAACTGCAGTGGCGCTGAGTATCGTTGTTGTTATGCGCTATTTTTAACTTATTGCAGTAACCCTCAGGCGGAAATATGGGTCTCTTCAGCTCTGTCAGTATTAAAGTAAAAATTCTGTCCATGGCAGCGGTTGCCATTGTGGGGTTTGTGATCAGCCTGGTGATTAATTTCAATATGAATCAGGCCAACACCGAACGCTTACAACAGATTCAGCAGGTATTTTTCCCGGTGGTGGAAGAGTCCAAAGCAAATCTGGTGCGGCTGGCCCGCATTGAAGAATTGTTTTCGACGGCGGTCAGTACCGGCGAAATGGACTTTATCAGCGCGGCCGATAAGCTGCGTGATGATGTGAACCAGGGTATGCGCCAGCTGCAGCAGTTGTGGCCACAAAAGAATAACGATGTGGTCGTGATGCAAAAGGATTTTGCCGCTTATTTCAATGTGGCGCGGGAACTGTCCGCGGGCAGGGTGGATGGCAGTATCGATTTTTCTGGTATGGGCGCCATGATTGAGCGTATGAATGGTGCGTTGGCGCGCGCCCGTAATGTTATGCAAGCCTACAGTGACAGCAGTCTGGCAGCGTTCAATGATACCGTGTCGCAATCTAATCAGTCGGCTCAGGATGCCCAGTCGCTGGTGCTGATGGTCGCCCTGGTGATTCTGGTGCTGATGGTGATTGCTGCCTGGAGTACCAGTCGTTCTATTGATACGGCTCTGAAGAGCTTGCTGGCCTCACTGAAAGACATTGCGTCCGGAGATGGCGATCTGACCCGGCGCATTCAGAAATCTTCTGAAGATGAAATTGGTGAAGTGGTGGATTGGTTTAATCAGTTCATCGATAAGTTGCACCGCAGCATTGGTGAGCTGGTGAAAACCTCCCAGCCGCTTACCGGGGTCGCTGATGACCTGCATCAGCTGACTACCCGCACCACACAAACCACCGAGCAGCAGAACCGTGCCACCGAAGAGGTTTCGCTGGTGGTGGATGACATGGTCAGCAGCATGCAGGAAGTCTCCAGTCATGCCAGCTCTGCCGCGCAGGCCGCTCGTGAAGCCGACCAGGCGGCCAAGCAGGGGCGTACCATCGTGAATGAAACCGTCAGCAGTATTAATTTGCTGGCGACAGAAGTGGAGCGGGCGGGGGAGGTAATCCGTAAGCTGGAAGCTGATACCACCAGCGTTGGTACCATTCTGGATGTTATCCGGGGCATTGCGGAACAAACCAATTTGCTGGCCCTGAACGCCGCCATTGAAGCGGCCCGGGCCGGTGATCAGGGGCGTGGGTTTGCGGTAGTGGCCGATGAAGTGCGTACCCTGGCCAGCCGTACTCAGGATTCCACCAAAGAAATTCAGGCCGTGATTGAACAGCTGCAAAATGCTGCGCACTCGGCTGTTGGGGTGATGAACGAAAGTAAAGAGCGCGCCCGCACCAGTGTCAGTCAGGCGGCGAAAACCGATGAAAGCCTGCAGGCGATTACCCAGCGGGTAGAGTCTATTGCCGCCATGAACAGCCAGATTGCCGGTGCTACTGACCGTCAGGAGCAGGCAACCCAAAGCATTAAACACAATGTGATGGGCATTAAAGCAACCTCAGCAGAAGCCATGGCCGGCATGCAGGATGTAGAACTGGCCAGCCGTTCGCTGAAGGACATTGCCCGCACGCTGGGCAAAGTAACCGGCCAGTTCCGGGTGTGATTCACCTTGTTGGGTTTACCTCAGAAGCAGCGGACATCCCGCTGCGCCCAGGCTTGCCGGCAATCGGCCAGTGCCTGTGTTAAATCGGCATTGCCACGGATGGCGCAAAGCGCCAGCGCGGCAGTGCCGATAATGGCTTCGGTGGCGTAAGCATGCTGTTCCTCGTTGCGCCATACCCTCTGCAGGGCGGCTAATCCGTCCAGGCCACCTTTGTCTCCGTAATGTGATTGCTGATGCAGCAGTTCCAGCTGTGCCGGCCCTTGCGGCAACTGGCAATAAGCCTCGCAGCGCCGCTCCGGATTCACTTCAAACTCACCGCCTTCGCCTTTGATAATCACCGCTGTCTGGCCGGTAATGGCCGCAGCCTGCTGATGTACGGCAGCATAGTTGGGGTGGAATACGCCCTGTACGCTGGCGATGCCGGCTGGGGCGATGGTTTTCAGTATGGTGTTGATCGGGGATCGTACCCCCAGAATGCTTTTCAGCAACAGCCAGCGCTGCAATTCGGGATGCAGTACGCTGCAGGGCAGGTAGCGTAACGGCGCTGACTGTTGCAAATCCTTAAGGTCACGCACCACCGGCCACTGCAATTCGCGAAACAGCTCATGCAGATAAAGCCGGCCTTCGGTATGCGCTTCGCTGCCATGGAACAGAATGCGGTAACCCATCTGGCTGAGCAGCAGTGCCGATAACAGACACCAGAAGGGCTGGCGGCGCTTGCCGGCATAGCTGGCCCAGATCAGATCGGCCTGCACGTCTGCGGGCCAGTATTCATTAATGGCGGCGGCAAAGCCGGCCACTTCTTCCGCCGTTTCTTCTTTTACCCGCAGCAACATCAGAATGGCGCCCAGCTGTTCGGGCAGATAGTCGCCGCGCAACATGCTCTGCATGGTAAAACGCGCTTCATCAAAGCGCATGCTGCGACTGGCATTTTTGCCCCGGGCAAGAATGCGGACGTACTCAGCAAGCGGATGTTGGCTCACAGGCAATTCTCCGGCCGGGGCAAGCCGGCAATACGGGCGGCAACCTTGGCGGGGCTGCCGGGAAAGAGGGTTAGCAGGTAAATGCTGCTGGCTTTTTCTGCGCCCAGTTTTTCCTTCAGATAACGGGTAAGGGGGCGCATGGCCGGTGACAGGTCAAACTCGGCGTAAAAATCGCGTAAGGCGTTCAAAATTTCCCAATGCGCAGGCGTCAGTGTGATGCCTTCCTGTGCGGCCAGCTGCTCCGCAACGGTCGGGTTCCAGTCATGCAGATTGGCCAGAAAACCGTCTTTATCCAGTGCAGGTAACGTCATCAGCTCCAGCTCACAACCGGTTGGTGGTTTAAGGTCAGGGCGACCCATTCTTCATCGCTGATGGGCTGGCCCGTGCTGGCCTGGATGCCGCGTTGCTGCAGATCCTGCTGGCGCAGATACAGTTGGGCCTGACTTCTGAAGTGTGCTTGCAGATAGACGCCATCACCCAGCAGCAGTACAGCGTCGCCGTCGGCCAGAAGCGGTAAAATCTGTGGCGGCAGCTGTGCTGAAGCGGACAGCAGAATATGCATTGTCATACATGCCTCAAAAGGTGAAAACCTGGGTTGAATGCTGAAGTTGCCGGCCAATCTCCGCTGCGGACAACGGTGCGCTGTACTCAGGCAGTGTCGCTGTTTCCAGACCCAGGGCCGATTGATCATCGCGACAATAGAACAGGGTTTCCACGCCGTACAGAGGAAAGGCGCTGAGCACCTTTAACGGCGCTTTGCCATTGGGTTTTCGCGCTTCCTGCGGCAGCAACCAGAACAAACCATTACCGGTAAAAAATACCTGCACGGGTAAATCAAAGGCGGCCAGTGCCAGAATCAGCTCGGCCGGCTCCAGATCAGCACTGGGCGCAGTATTGATTACTACGCTGATGCGGGGGTCAGAAGCGGATAACACGGTCACTCTCCTGGCAGGCGCTGGCCATTTCACCCAGCCCGGCTAATTCAAACCCGCTCGCCAGCGTCTCTGCCGGCAGGTTGTAGCGGTGCTGTTCGGTGGCATCCACCACGCCCCGTCGCAGGGCGTTGGCAATGCATAACTGCAACGGCACCTGATGGGCTGCGGCCAGTTCCTGCCATGCCTGCAGCAGTGGCTGCTGACCCTGAATTGGGGTTTGCCCGTTCAGGCCAACATAAACGGCGTCCTGATAAAAAAAGACCCGTTGCAATGAGTGGCCGGCGGCAAGCAGGGTCCGGGCAAAATCCAGCGCCAGATAATGCGAGCTGCCACTTAACGGGGATTGAGTCATTAACAGAGTGAAGGTTGCCATGGTCCTTGCCAGCTGAACGATGTCGCTTATGGTAATGCCGGCACTGGCGGATGCAACTCTGTTGCCGGATAAACCCTGTAGTGTGTTGATTTATAAAAAAATTGTTGACGTAAAAAACGGCTTCGGTATCATACGCGGCCATTGGAGGGATGGCTGAGTGGTTGAAAGCACCGGTCTTGAAAACCGGCGACGGTTTACCCCGTTCTAGAGTTCGAATCTCTATCCCTCCGCCAAATTCAGACAAAAAAGCCCGCAGCTATGCGGGCTTTTTTGTTTTTGGCTTCTGGCTTAAAAATCAGTCCAGCATAAAAGCCAACATAAACAGCAGCAAGCTGGCCGTACTCATTACGCCAACTGCCAGCCATTCCAGCCGGTACACCCAGGTTGGCCAGCGGGTGGTCAGCATCATTTCACTCTGTGTTGGTTGGCCGGGTAAAGACTGCTTTCTGAACATAACCCATCTCCTGTTGGCTGTGGATCAGCATGGCTCAGGAGTGGGAAACAGTGTGTTGTGATTCTGTGCGGATTCTGTGTCTTTGGGTTACCGGCAGGGATTAATCCCTGCGCAGCATGGTGGCAATGAATTCGCTGACCGAACGGCCCAGGGCGTTCAGGTCGTAGCCGCCTTCCAGAATGGCCAGCACCGGCAGATGGCGGGGGGCTGCGTAAGCACGGATCCAGTCACCCATCCAGCGGTAGTCATCATCCAGCAGGCACAGCTCGGCCATCGGGTCATCCCGGTGTGCATCAAAACCGGCGGAGACCAGAATCAGTTCCGGCGCAAACCCACGCAGAGCCGGCCCCCATAAATCATCAATTTTGCTGCGGAACTCCACGCTGCCCGAGCCTGCATCCAGGTGCACGTTAATCAGGTTGCTGTATTTGTTGTCCTGATAGTGGGTGTAGGGGAAGAACGGATGCTGAAAACTGGACAGCACCAGAAAACGCGGATCATTTTTCAGAATATCGATGGTGCCGTTGCCCTGATGAGCATCAAAATCAAGAATGGCGATGCGCTGCAGGTGATGCACTTCGGCCGCACGCAGGGCTGTGATGGCAATATTATTGAAAAAACAAAAGCCCATACTTTTACGGTGTTCAGCATGGTGGCCCGGTGGCCGTACGGCGACAAAGGCATTGTTGAATTCATTTTTCATCAGCTGATCGAGCGCCAGGGTGCAGGTACCAACGGAATAACGAGCTGCGTCAAGGCTGCCGGCCGACATCGGTGTATCTTCGTCGACGTAAATATGTCCCTGTTGCGGTTGGATCAGTTGCAGTTGCTCAACATAACCGGGGCTGTGGGCGCGTAAAATATCCGGTTCGTTGGCGATCTGACCGTCACGGATGTCGAGCTGCTCCCACAGGCCACGTTTTTTCAGCTCTTGCTCGATGGCCAGAATGCGCATGGCGTGTTCCGGGTGGTCGTCACCGGTATCGTGGGTAAAATGTTGCTGGAAGGAAAAGTAGGCCGTGGTCATAATCCGGTCATTACCGTTGCAGGTTGAATGTTCAGTGTATCCGGCGGTCAGGGTACCGCCAACTAAACTTAAGGATCAGTAGCCATGGGAACGCGCTCGCTCGAGTTGTTTTTTCAGCCGAAATCCATTGCCGTGATCGGTGCGTCGGAACGGCCCGGCAGTCTGGGTGGGGCCATTATGCGCAACCTGCAGGCGGGGGAGTTTCCGGGGCAGATTATTCCCATTAATACCCGTGGCTATGAAAATATTTACGGGCTACCGGCGTTAAGCCGCATCAGTCAACTGGAACACCCGGTTGATCTGGCCATTATCTGCACGCCGGCAGAGACCGTCCCCAAAATTATCAAACAGTTGCATGCCAA
>JAEWQT010000350.1 GCA_023399105.1 Pseudomonadota bacterium
ACATCACCTTCGTGTTGCAGGGCTTCGCGCACGCTGCGGGCGCAATGGTCGGTCATCTTCGTATTGCTGTTGGGTAGCGGCCGGTATTGCACATCCACAGGAAAACTGCGGCCCTCGCTCACCAATAACGGCGCTTGCAGTGCGTCGGTCAGTGCCTGTTCATCGAGCGTGGCCGACATAATTAACAGACGCAGATCATCGCGTAACAGCTGTTGGCACTGATGCGCCAGTGCCAGGGCCAGATCGGAGTTCAGGTTACGCTCGTGAAACTCATCAAAAATCACCAGTCCCACGCCAGTGAGCTCCGGGTCGGACTGCAGCATACGGGTGAGGATGCCTTCAGTCACCACTTCGATACGGGTAGCTGGCCCCACACAGGTTTCCAGACGGATGCGGTAGCCCACGGTATGCCCCACGGATTCACCCAGCTGCTGCGCCATAAAACGGGCGGCATTGCGGGCCGCCAGCCGGCGCGGCTCCAGCATAATAATGCGTTGCCCGGCCAGCCAAGGTTCGTGCAGTAAGGCCAGTGGCACGCGGGTGGTTTTACCTGCCCCCGGCGCCGCACTCAGCAGCACCGTGCCGGATTGCTGCAGGGCGTTGCGCAGATCCGGGATAACCTGATCCACAGGCAATGAAGAGACAATCACAGATTCAGACTCTGATTCAGACACGGGTTCATACAAAGGGCACCGGCATAACAGGCAGCAACACAACCGACAAAAACAACAGGCCGCTATGGTAGCATGATGGGCAAATACCGTTGACGGACAACGCGTTTATGCCAGAGAAAACCGATACCACCGTGGTGGACTTCACCCGCGCCGCCGGTAAGCACCGGCAGCAGCGCCTGAATGATGAAAAAGACGCCAAAGCCGAGGCTATGCGCCAGCGCTTTGCCGCTGCGTTGCCGGATAAGCCACGGCCGGTAAAAGATTATCTGAACAAAAAGCGGGCGAAGAAAAAACGCTAAGTGGACATTCAGTTAACTGATCCGGCTGGCCGTTTGTGTGATTTTGGCAGTTAAATATAAAACTGTCATAAATGGCGAGGTGAAGGTTGTTGTGCTAATACTTCTGTCTCTGTCTTATCGGCTATGGTCTACAGGCTCCTCAACGTAAAGGGATTCTCGCGATGCTGTCTGCATTCATCAGTAATTTTTCAATTGGTAAGCGTATTGGTATTGGCTTTACGCTTGTTCTCACCATTATGGCGGGCGTTATTATTCCGGTCGTGGATTATAAAATCCGCGACATTATTTACAGCGCCGAAAACAGTGAACTTAAGCAGCTGGGGCTGGTGGCTGAAGCGGAAATTGCTTCCGAAGGCCGTACAGCGCTGGCGCTGAGTACCTTTCATGCCAATATTCCGGCTTTCCAACAGGCGTTTGCCGATGATCAGCGGGATTATATGACCGAACAGCTGCAACCGGCTTTTCAGGCCCTGCGTGAGCAGTTTGGTGTTGTGCAGTTTCAGCTTCATTACAAAGACATAACCTCTTGGTTACGTGTGCATCGTCCGGAGAAGTTTGGTGACGATCTGTCCGCTTTCCGCTCCACTGTGGTCGCTACCAATCAAACCGGTAAGCCGGTCAGCGGCCTGGAATTTGGAGTGGAAGGTCTTGGTATTCGCGGTATCAGTCCGGTTCTGACGCAAGGCCGTCATTTGGGGTCGGTCGAATTTGGTATGTCATTTGGCCAGCCTTTCTTTGAATTATTCAAACAGAAATACGGTGTCGAAATAGGTCTGTATCTTATCGACGGTAATGGCTTTAAGCGTTTTGGTAATTCACGCACCGGTGATCCTTTATTACCACTGGCGGATATGCAGCAGGCACTGTCAGAGCAGACTTATACCAGCCGCACCAGAGTGTCCGGCACCGACTATGCCGTGTTACTGCAGGCGGTGCGTGATTACAGCGGTAAGGTGATCGGTGTGCTGGAAATTGGCATGGACCGCAGCGGTTATATCGCGGCGCTGGAACAGGCCCGGGTGGTGACCGTTGGTGTGGCTGTGGTTGCTCTGTTTATCGGTTTGGTCATTGCTTATTTAATCAGCCTTACCATTACGCTGCCTTTAAAGGGAGCCGTGGAGGCTATGCATGATATTGCCCAGGGCGAGGGTGATCTGACCCGGCGCCTGGAGCGGCAAGGAAATAATGAAATTGCGGATTTGGCGGCGGCTTTTAATCAGTTTTCGGCCAAGGTCCAGACCATGGTGCAACAGGTGCGTGATTCCGTTATGCAAATCACCCGCTCTTCAGAAGAAATGTCTGAGATTACCGATGAATCCAGACGAGAAGTTGAGCGCCAGCAATTGGAAACCGCTCAGGTTGCAACTGCCATGAATGAAATGACCTCTACCGTGCAGGAGGTTGCAGGCCATGCCGCGACGGCGGCCAGTTCAGCTCAGCAGGCCAGTCATGAAACCCGTGATGGCAAGCAGGTGATGCAGAAAACTCTGGCCACCGTACAGGCGCTGGTTAACGAAGTGGAAAACAGCACCGCGGTTATTATGGATTTATCCGCTGAGAGCACCCGTATTGGCTCGGTGCTGGATGTTATTCGTGGCATTGCTGAGCAGACCAATTTGCTGGCCCTGAATGCGGCGATTGAAGCGGCCCGGGCTGGTGAGCAAGGCCGTGGGTTTGCAGTGGTGGCGGATGAGGTCAGAACCCTGGCGTCACGGACCCAGGCCTCAACGCTGGAAATTCAGTCGATGATTGAGCGTTTACAGGCCGGTGCCGCCGGTGCCGTTAAAGCCATGCAACAGGGACAAGCCAAAGCTCAGGAAGGGCTGCAACAGGCGGCTCAGGCAGAGCAGTCATTAGAGGTGATCAGCGGCTCGGTGATCAGCATTAATGATATGAACATACAGATTGCCACCGCGGCAGAAGAACAAAGTTCTGTTGCCGAAGAAATTAACCGGAACATCGTCAATATCAGCCGGTCGGCAGAAGCAACCGCTGAGGGCGCACAGAAAACCGCTCAGGCTGGTGATCAGTTAGCCCGTTTAGCTGCCGAGCTGCAGACGATGGTGGCGCAGTTTAAAGTGTAACGTCCGTTATGCCGTCAATGACGTTGGCCGGTGTGGATCTGGCCTGGCAGAGCAATAAAAACCCATCGGCCATCGCTGTTGGTGTGCTGGCGCAGGGCCACTTGCAAGTACGCTCGGTAGCGCCGGCCTTAACAGGGTTAGATCAGGTTCAGAACTTTCTCGCCGCACAGTCTGATGTGCAGGGCATTGCGGTGGATGCGCCATTAATTATTCCTAATCTTAGTGGTCAGCGCCCTTGTGAACATGCCCTGGGGCGGGATTATTCCGGTCGCAAAGCCGGCTGTCATCCGGCCAATCTGAGTCTGTATCCGGACGCGTTAAGTGTGCAGTTATCACAGTCTTTACGGCGGCAGGGTTTTCAGCATTTGCGCGGCTCAAAGTGGCAATTTGAATGTTATCCGCATCCGTCCCTGATTGAGTGTTTTGGTTTACCGGAACGCTTGCTGTACAAAAAGGGCGATGTGGCAGCGAAAAAATCCGGTCAGATTCAGTTAGCCAATTTATTACGTCAGCTCGAACACTCACCACGCTTACCCTTTGTTATCGGTCCCGAATGGGTGGAACTGCTGGATGCTGAACGCATTCAGGGGTTACGGGGGCAGGCGCTGAAAAGCAATGAGGACGCGTTGGATGCCCTGGTGTGTCTGTATATTGCGGCATTGTATGCGCTGGGCAGTAGCGGGCGGTTGTACGGGGATACTGAGCAGGGCTATATCTGGGTGCCGACCGGATTGTGCTGCTGACGGGGTGACCGGCAAAGGGTTATGTCAGACTGGTTCGTGGATATCGTCCGGATAATCCAGCAGGAAATTCAGCAACATGGTTTCGGTCATCGGCCGGGCCAGTAAATAGCCCTGAATGCTGTCGCAGGCACGGGTTCGCAGCAGAATTTCATCCGCTTCTTCTTCCACACCCTCGGCAATAATGGTCATGTTCAGACTGTGACCAAGGGTAATAATGGTGTCGACCAGGGCCTGTTTACGGCTATCGCTGCTCATCTGATGCACAAAGGAGCGGTCGATTTTTAATTTGTCGGCCGGGAAGGCGGCCAGGTAAGACAGCGACGAAAAGCCGGTGCCAAAATCATCCAGTGCCACGCGAATACCAGCCGCTTGCAGGGTTTGCAGGAAATTCAGGGTTTCTTGCTGATTGCGGATTAACAGACTTTCGGTAATTTCCACCATCAGGCTGCCACGGGGTACGCCGGCGTCCTGTACTTGCTGGACAATTTTTTTGGCCAGTTCGCGGTCATAAAACTCGGCGGTGGAAATATTAACGGCTACTGAAAGCTGAATACCGTATTGTTGCATGCGGCCGATCATGGCCAGCGCTTCTTCCCGTACCCAATGACCAATTTCACGGATTAACCCGGTTTTTTCTGCCAGCGGAATAAACAAATCCGGCCGCACCAAACCGCGTTGCGGGTTATGCCAGCGGATCAATGCTTCGACGTGGGTAATGTTGCCGCTGTCCAGATGTTTGATCGGCTGGTAATGCAATTCCAGCTGATTGTCGCTGACCGCAAAACGCATTTCCTGATGCAGCATGGCCTGGGTTTCAGCTTCTTCGTGCATGGCCGGGGTAAAGAATGCAAAGCCATCGCGGCCGGCATTTTTGGCGGAATACAGTGCCTGTTCAGCTGCTTTCAGCAGCCCTTCCAGCGTATTGCCATCTTCCGGAAAACGACTGATGCCCAGACTGGATGACATTTTTAAATCACGCATCTGGCGGATGCAGAGGCTTTCACCCACGGTGCTGTGCAGGCGGATTGCAATGTTTTCCAG
>JAEWQT010000353.1 GCA_023399105.1 Pseudomonadota bacterium
CGCTCCAGCACCCAGCAGCCGATTTCATGGATAATGCCACTGCTTTCTGCCAGCGGAATAAACTGATCCGGGTTAATAAATTGCCCGCCTTTCTGCGGCCAGCGCAACAAGGCTTCACAGCTGTGAATCCGGCCATCGCTCAGATCGTACTGGGGCTGGTAATAAAGGTGGAACTGCTCTTCTTTCAGGGCGTCCCGCATCAGCTTCAGCAGGTAAAATTTATCCACACTGATACGGTTAAGATCATCGTGGAAATAACTGAAGGTATTGCGGCCTTTTTCTTTGGCATCGTACATCGCCAGATCAGCCGAGCGACAGAGTTCAGCAAAGCTTTCACCGTGCTCCGGCGCCAGCGCAATACCCACCGAACCGGAAATATCAATATGCGTCTGCATAATAAAAAATGGCCGCGTGGCCGCTTCCAGTAATTGCTGTGCGCGCTGTTGTGCCTGCTGGGTAACCGGTTGTTCCCGATCAGCCAGCACCAGCCATAAAAATTCATCACCACCAAAACGGCACAGCACTTCACCGGGCTGCTGTAATTCCTGCAACCGGGCCGATAATTCCTGCAGTAATAAATCGCCGGCTGCATGGCCAAGGGAGTCATTCACGGGCTTAAAATTGTCCAGATCCAGAAATAACAGCAACAGTGAGCGGTGTTGCTGTCTGGATTGTTCCAGCAATAAATCAAACTGCTGTTCAGCATAACGACGGTTCGGCAAGCCGGTTAACTGATCCTGGTTGGCCAGCCGGGCAATCATCTGCTCGCGTTCGGTCACCCGCTGGTTTTCTTCACGCAGCGAGCCCATCAGCCGGCGCATGTCCATCAGCAGTAAATACACACTGAAGCCGGTCAGAATGAGAATAACGTTGGTAAAAATAAGGTGCGCCCAGGACAGCGGCGGAATCACCATAATGAAATGACCGTTAATGGTCAGCACCGCCAGCAACGAGCAGTAGGCCACGATGGCGGCCAGCAGGGAAAAAAACAGTAAAGGACTGCCAAGAATAGCCGCAAATACCAGCAAGCCGGGGTATCCCAGTACGGCCAGATCCCGCACCCCGGCCGAGTGCCAGGCCAGCGCCGACAGCATCACCATTAACGTCCACAGGAAGACGGTTGCCGCCAGCGCTACTTTTTTCTGCCAGGCAAAATAACCCGCCAGCGCCATGGACAATAATCCGGCGAGCAAGGCTTTCTGGGTATAACCCTGCGCCACCAGCATCGCCAGGCCAAGGCCCAGCAGGCTAAAACCAATAATCTGTAACAGGCGCCGCGCCCGCACATCGGCTGAGGCGGCTGGCGCGGGGGCATGATTTATTGTTGTTTGCATACTCATGTCACCTCCCGGATGCATTCACTCTAGCGCACGCCCCGCCGCCCGTCATGCTTTTCAAATGGCAACTTTTTAGCGCGACCATTCTGCCAAGCCCAACAATCCGGTCAGACTTTGCGGGGCTGGCAAGGAAGCCCTGATGAATCTGAAACCCCGCGACCAGGCCCAGATTGATTTTGCCAGCATCACCAAAGCCACTCAGGATAAAAACCATCCGCCAAATGAATAGTAAAATATAAAAACCATGCAGTTCATTAATACCATCTTCTTCCGTAGAGTGTTGGCATTACTCAGAACTCCGGAGAGCCACGATGGATTTTCAGCATTCCCCCAAAGCGCAGGATTACCTCAAGCGCGTTAAAGACTTCATGAAGAATGAAATCGAGCCAGTGGAGGAAGCCTACCTGCGCGAGCTGCACAGCCTGGATAATAAATGGGTGGTGCTGCCCATCATTGAAGAACTGAAAGCCAAAGCCAAAGCCGCCGGCCTGTGGAATATGTTTCTGCCTGATGAACATTACGGCGCGGGTTTAAGCACGCTGGAATACGCCGCCGTGGCGGAACTGACTGGCCGTTCCTTTATTGCGCCGGAAATCTTCAACTGTAACGCACCGGATACCGGCAATATGGAAGTGCTGGAAAAATACGGCAGCCCGGAGCAACAGGAACAATGGCTGAAGCCACTGCTGGCCGGTGAGATCCGCTCCGCCTTCTGCATGACCGAACCGGGCGTGGCCTCCTCCGACGCCACCAATATGGAAGCCACCGCCATTGTTGAAGGTGACGAAGTGGTACTGAACGGCCGCAAATGGTGGAGCACCGGCGTCGGCCATCCGAACTGCAAAGTCGGCATCTTTATGGCCCTCACCAACCCGGACGCCCCGCGCCACCAGCAGCATTCCATGGTGCTGTTTCCGTTCGATGCCCCGGGGGTCAAAATCGAGCGCATGCTGCCGGTGTTCGGTTACTACGACGAACCCTACGGCCACGGCGAAGTGAGCTTTACCAACGTGCGCGTGCCGGTGTCCAACATCATCGCCGGCCCCGGCCGCGGGTTTGAAATCGCCCAGGGCCGCTTAGGGCCAGGCCGCATTCACCACTGCATGCGCTTAATCGGCATGGCCGAAAAAGCGCTGGAGCTGATGTGCATCCGTGCCGCCAGCCGCACCGCCTTCCACAAGCCGCTGATGAATTTAGGTGGCAACCGCGACATCATCGCCAACGCCCGCATGAACATCGAACAGGCGCGCCTGCTGGTATTCAAAGCGGCGTGGATGATCGACAAAGTCGGTGCCATGGGCGCCATGAGCGAAATTTCCCAGATCAAAGTCATCGCCCCCAACATGGCGCAGCAGATTATTGATGCCG
>JAEWQT010000037.1 GCA_023399105.1 Pseudomonadota bacterium
ATGGTGCCGACGATCTGCAGCGGTTTGTTGTCCGCCAGTGCTTTACGGAATTTCTGACCCGGAGTCATAAACGACCCTCCTCTTCAGCTAATCGGGTTTCCAGATTGGTCAGCGACGCCTGAATATGACGGCGCATCAGCAGTTCGGCCAGTTCCGCATCGCGTGCGGCAATGGCTTCCACAATTCGTTGGTGTTCCAGCAATGCCTGTAACGGGCGCTTGGCGCTGGTACTGGTCTGGTAGCGGCACATGCGCACCAGGTGATACAGCTCACCGCACAGCATCTGATGCAGGCGGCTGTTTTGGCTGCCTTTGATAATGCGGTAATGAAAATCGAGATCGCCGGCTTTCTGGTAGTAACTCTGGCCCTGTTCGGCGGCGATAGAGGCTTCATGCTCGGCCAGCAGGCCGTAGAGTTCGGCGATTTCGGCATCGCTCATGCGCTGGGCGGCCAGACGACAGGCCATGCTTTCCAGCTCAAGACGCACCTCATAGATATCACGCAGCTCAGACAAGCTCAGCGACACCACTCGGGCACCGGCATGGGGAATACGCACAACCAGGTTGCGGGCTTCCAGCTTCTGAATGGCTTCGCGCATCGGCGCGCGGCTGCCGCCATAACGCTCCACCAGTGTCTGCTCCGACAATTTGGTGCCCGGACGCAATTCACCGCGGACAATGGCGGTGGTGAGTTCCGAGAATACTTTGTCAGCCAGGGTTTGGGGTTCGCTCATGCAACTTGTCTACAATCACATTGAATGTGCTGCAAGAATACGGATTTAACCGGCTATTTCAAGGGCTTTACGACTAAGATTGTATACAATCTGGTTTTTAAGACCGTTTCTGAAGGGAGTTCCCGGCCATCCGGGCCGGATCGGTATACAAAGCGATATACAAAAAAGCCGCCCACAGGCGGCTTTCCCGGTTATCGGGCCGCCTTACGCCGGCATGCTCAGCGCCTGCGGCGACACAATCACACCGTTGTTATCGGCGTAGACAAACTGGCCCGGCACAAACACCACACCACCGAATTTCACCGGCACATTCACATCACCGATGTTGCGCTTGTCGGTTTTCAGCGGGTTGGTACCCAGCGCCTGCACACCCAGGTCGGTTTCCATAATGACGTCCACATCGCGGATGCAGCCATACACAATGATGCCTTCCCAACCGTTTTTGGCGGCTTTCTCGGCCAGCATGTCGCCCAGCAGCGCATGACGCATAGAACCGCCGCCATCAACTACCATCACTTTGCCCTTGCCGTCAGTATCAACCAGCTCTTTTACCTTGGAATTGTCTTCAAAACATTTCACGGTCACGATTTCGCCACCGAAAGAATCACGGCCGCCAAAGTTGCTGAACATCGGCTCTACGACCTGAATCAGCTCCGGGTAGGCATCACACAAATCTGGCGTTACATACTGGGTCATAGCAATCTCCTGTTGGATTGTTTGTCTGAAAAAACTTGTAAACCAATGGGTTAGGCAAGGAATAAGGTGTTGTTTATGAGCCGGCGTGCTGGCACAACCAGGTACTGATCAGCGGCCAGACTTCGCGGGCAGCGTCTTTGCTGACCACCATGTCGATATGGCCATAATCACGACTGAAACCATCCGCAGTACCCAGCTTGATGACATCTTTGCTGGTACCACCGTAGAGCCTGGCAAAGCGCAGGCAGTATTTAGCCGGATCGGATTCATCGGCCGCTGCTGCCACCGCCAGCAAGGGAAGCGTATTAAAGGCCTTCCACACCGGCAGCAGTTTCTTACCCACTGTTTTCAGCCGCCAGCGGCCAAACCAGCCATGACTGGCAATGTATTCATTGATCAGACCCGCCGGCTCATTTTCCGGGCCGATTTTCAGCGCCCGGCCATCGAGTTCGCGCTTGCGGTGCACCAGCACCCGCAACACCATGCCAACCAGCGGAATCCACAGATACCAGGGCCGGCGCAGCACCTGGGTGCCCAGCAAAGCCATGCCGGCGCAGTTGTCTTTGTTCAGTTCACCGGCCGCCACCGCACTGGCGATCAGCACACCGCCCAGAGAGTGCCCAAGCCAGACCGGCTTATGGCCGGATTTCTCCTGCACAAAGGCATTGACGGCGGGAATATCATGCAACACATAGCGTTCACTGGTGTTGCGCCAGTAATCCTGATTGCGCGGCGATAAACCGTGGCCACGGTGCTCCATCAGCCACACATCAAAACCCTGCTCCAGCAGATAACGGGCCATGCCCTCACCCTTGCCGGATAACCAGAAACCCCGGTTGGTAAAGCTGCCATGCAGTAACACCACGGCACCACGGGTAGGCTTGCGCCCGGTAAGCCCCAGATGCGACACCGCGATCTGAACACTGCGGTCCGGATCGCGATTGTGCTTAACCAGATACACATCATCGCTCAGCTCACCCAGGATTTCGGCCCTGAATAAGCTGACCGGGAACAACTCACTGCTGCTTTTCATGGCGTTATTTATCCGCCAGGAAGAACCAGGTATCCATCACGGAATCGGGGTTCAGCGACACACTGTCAATGCCGTGATCCATCAGCCAGCGGGCGAAATCCGGGTGATCGGATGGCCCCTGGCCGCAAATACCAATGTACTTGCCCGCTTTCTTACAGGCATTAATGGCATTTTCCAGCAGCGCCAGAATGGCTTCGTTACGCTCATCAAACAGGTGGGCAATGATGCCGGAGTCACGATCCAGCCCCAGCGTCAGCTGCGTGAGGTCATTGGAACCGACTGAGAAGCCATCAAAATGTTCAAGGAATTGCTCAGCCAGAATGGCGTTGGCCGGCAGTTCGCACATCATAATCAGCTTCAGATCGTTTTCACCGCGCTTGAGGCCATTTTCCGCCAGCAGGCTCACCACCTGCTCAGCTTCGCCAACGGTACGCACGAACGGCACCATAATCTCGACGTTGGTAAAGCCCATTTCGTTACGGACTTTTTTCATCGCCCGGCATTCCAGCTCGAAGCAATCGCGAAAGTTTTTGGAGATATAACGGGACGCACCGCGGAAGCCCAGCATCGGGTTTTCTTCTTCCGGCTCGTATAAGCGACCGCCAATCAGGTTGGCGTACTCGTTTGATTTGAAGTCTGACAGACGCACAATCACGCGCTTGGGCCAGAACGCTGCTGCCAGCGTGGATATACCTTCCACCAGCTTATCGACGTAAAAATCAACCGGGCCGGAGTAGCCGGCAATACGACGCTGTACAGTCGGCTTCACTTCTTCCGGCAGGCTGTTGAAGTTCAGCAACGCTTTTGGATGCACACCGATCATGCGGTTAATAATAAACTCCAGTCGCGCCAGACCCACGCCTTCGTTCGGCAGCGCCTGGAAGTCGAAGGCGCGGTCGGGGTTGCCGACGTTCATCATGATTTTGAACGGCAGATCGGGCATCTGATCCACGCTGTTGGTGCGGATATCAAAATCCAGCGCGCCTTCATAAACAAAGCCGGTATCACCCTCAGCACAGGAAACCGTCACGTCCTGACCATCGCGCAGCTTGTCAGTGGCGTCTTCGCACCCCACCACCGCCGGAATACCCAGCTCGCGGGCAATAATAGCGGCGTGACAGGTACGGCCACCGCGGTTGGTCACAATAGCCGCCGAACGCTTCATCACCGGCTCCCAATCCGGATCGGTCATATCAGCGACCAGCACATCGCCTTCCTGCACCTGATCCATATCTTCGGCGCTGTGCACCACCCGCACCTTGCCCTTGCCGATACGATGACCAATGGAACGGCCTTCCACCAGCACGGTGCCGGTTTCTTTCAGCAGGTAGCGCTCCATCACGTTTTTGTTGGTGCGGCTTTTCACGGTTTCCGGGCGCGCCTGCACGATGTAGAGCTGCTGGTCATCGCCATCTTTGGCCCATTCAATGTCCATCGGACGGCCGTAGTGCTGTTCAATAATTAATGCCTGCCGCGCCAGTGCTTCCACTTCGGCATCGGTCAGGGAGAATACCTGACGCAGTTCGCGGTCAACGCGCTGGGTTTCCACCGAGCGGCCGACGGCCGCGTCTTTGTTGTACACCATCTTAATGGCTTTAGCGCCCAGATTGCGGCGCAGAATCGCCGGCCACTTGGCCTGCAGATTGCCTTTGTGCACATAGAATTCGTCCGGATTTACGGCACCCTGCACCACGGTTTCACCCAGGCCATACGACGAAGTAACAAACACCACCTGATCAAAACCAGACTCGGTATCCAGGGTAAACATCACGCCACTGGAAGCGGTTTCTGAACGCACCATGCGCTGAATACCGGCCGACAAGGCCACCTTGTGATGGTCAAAGCCCTGGTGGCTGCGGTACGCAATGGCGCGATCATTGAATAAAGATGCAAACACATCGCGAATGGCGTGCAGCACGTTGTCGATGCCGACAATATTGAGATGGGTTTCCTGCTGGCCGGCAAAGGAAGCATCGGGCAGGTCTTCTGCGGTAGCGGAAGAGCGTACTGCGACCGCCATACGCTCATTACCGGCCTGCAGTTTACTGAACGCGGTACGCACCGCCTGTTCCAAAGCCGGCGGCAGCGGCGCTTCGTGAATCCAGCCACGAATGCGGGCACCGGTTTCGGTTAACGCGCGGATATCTTCCACATTCAGGGCATCCAGTGCCTGCTGAATACGGGTGTCGAGCCCTTCAAAGCTCAGAAACTCACGATAAGCATCGGCGGTAGTAGCAAAGCCACCGGGGACGGATACGCCAGCCCCCGCCAGATTACTGATCATCTCCCCCAGCGAGGCGTTTTTACCACCGACCCGCTCAACATCGCCCATGGATACCTGATCAAACCAGAGTACATATTCAGTCAACGCACTGCTCTCCTGTATTTTTTCCACGTTCGCCGCGGGCGCTCGCCTCATCGGGGATAATCGCCTAAAATCGCCAGCTGCGGCGATGGGCTGCGTAATACTAAGTGCAGAGGCAACAAATTTCCACATGAAGCGAACCGCGTTCTTTATCTCCGATGGTACCGGCATCACCGCAGAAACGCTGGGCAACAGCCTGCTGGCACAATTCGAAAGCATCGAATTTGAGCGCATTACCCTGCCCTATGTGGATTCGGTAGAAAAAGCTGAGAAAGCGGTTGAAAAAATTAACCGCGTCGCCGCCGAAACCGGCCAGGCCGCGATTATTTTTGACACCATCGTGGACAAAAACATCCGCAAAGTGATCGACGCTTCGAACGCGCTGAACATTGATATCTTTGCAGCATTTCTGGCGCCGCTGGAAACCGAATTGCAGGTGGAATCCTCCTACACCGTGGGTAAGTCACATTCCCCCACCACCAGTCCGAATTACCTGGCCCGCATTGATGCCGTTAACTTTGCACTGGATAACGATGATGGTGCCCGTACCCGCCACTATAACGACGCCGATATTATTCTGATCGGCGTTTCCCGTTGCGGTAAAACCCCGACCTCTTTGTACATGGCCATGCAGTTCGGTATTAAAGCGGCGAACTATCCGATTACCGAAGAAGACATGGCAGAACTGAAACTGCCTGCGGCGCTGCAACCCTACCGGCACAAGCTGTTTGGATTAACCATTGATCCCGAGCGGCTGTCGGCTATCCGCACCGAACGCCGGGCCAACAGCCGCTACGCCTCATTAAAACAGTGCTACCACGAAGTGGATGAAGTGGAAGAAATGTATCAGCGGGAAAACATCCCTTTTCTGAGTACCACCAACAAATCCATTGAAGAAATCTCGACCCGCATCATGGCCGAAACCGGTTTGCAGCGGCGCCTGCAAAGCTGATTGTTGTTTAGCCGTTACTGATCAACCTTCCGCCAGGCAGCGGTTCATTACCGCGGCGATGGCGCGTGGCCGGGTAAATACCAGGCTGTGGTCTGCCCCATCCACCACTTCAAAGTGCCAGTGCTGACTGGCCGCCGCCAGTTGCCGATGGCGCTCGTGCATAGCCGGCTCGCTCAGGCTGCCGACAAAGCTGGCACCCGGCCAGGGTGATACCCAATTAAGGTAATAATCCGGGTGCTGCTGCAGCGCGGTGCCAACCGCCGCCAGCGCCTGCGCAAACCCCAGGGCATTAGCTTGCAGGCGGGCAATGGTTAACTGTTCGGTTTTATCCTGACGATTGCGCGCCGGCGACACAGAATCCAGAAAACGGACATAGGGAACAGAATCAGCCGGATTGACCACAATCTGCTCAGCCACTTGCTGATACAGCCGCGCCTTATTCAGCAGTACGTTTGCATCCGCAGCATAGAGCATGGCCGGTTCGAGTAAAAAACACAGGCCATTAAATGGCTGTGATCGTAACCAATGCTCCGCAACAATACCGCCGAAGGAATACCCGGCCACATCAAATTCCTGCCAGTCCAGCGCACTCATCAGCTCATCCAGCTGTTGCGCATAAGGAGCAACACCCGGCTGCGGGGCGGATAAAAAGTGTGATTTTCCCATACCAGCCAGATCGGGAATCAGAATCTCGCGCCAGCCGGTTAAATAATTAGCCACGTAAGTCCAGCTTAATTCCCCAGCCACGCCGGCACCGTGCAGCAATACCAGCCGCCGCTCCGTAGTAGCAGCAGGATTGCTTAAGACAACAGCATGCTGGTCGCAGTGGTCACTGCGGAAATTAAGCGGGTGTTTTTCCATAAGAGAATTCCGGCACAATTAAGGGCGGTATTCTACCTCAAGATTGGCGCGCACCGGCGCACCGACGGGGAAATACAGAATAAAGGCTTTCACATCCGGGTCAGCAATACTGATGAGGCTTTCGTAAAAAGCCACTGCCTTCCAGGTCGCTTCGGTCAACTGCCGCTCCACCTGCGGTATAAAATGCAGTGGCTTCAGATCGGCATCCAGCGCAATCAGCGCCAGTGGTGCATCCGTATCACGCAGGCGCAGCCGCAATACCGGATCAACGTCACCACGGCGCTGCTCCGCAAGACGGAAATACCAGGCCGGACGTTCACCATTACGGGTCAGTAAAGGTGCTGACAAGTCCGCCCGACTGAACAATACCGGCTTGAATGCCTGCAGGCGCTCCTGAAAATAAGCCTGATATAACTGGCAGCAACCGGAAGTCCGTACCGCATCCGCCACGCGCCAATCCGGCAACAGCGTATGATCCGACACCTGCACATCTGCATCCTCAGCAGCCGCCTGCGCTTCATCCGATGGCTGTGGAATGGTTTCGTAGCGCAGCCGCCCTTCGGCATCAATCCAGGTGTAAAACGGTGGCTGCTCACGCCGTAAACGCTCTTGTTCAGCAGCGAATTCGTCTTCAGTCAGATAGGTATCTTCTGCCACAGAGGAAGATTTTTGCCCGGTGGCTTGCGGCGTTTTTTGGCTTTTTTTACTTTCCGACTCAGATTTAAGCGTATTGTGAATACGCCCTTCAGCATCAATCCAGGTGAAATATTCCGGCTCTGCCTGAGCGCTGTTAACGCCCAGCCAGAACAAGAAAAAAACCATCAGAATTTGGTGCGGAAACTGATACCTGCCGCACCGATGGTCAGCTTGGTTTCGACGTTGAGGCCGGGGTACGGATTGGTCACAGTACATGTCAGACAGTTTCGGTTAATGGAGTCACTGGAGTTCGGGTATTCACCGGTTGCATCCGCACCTTGCGGGTCAGCCAGAATCACCTCTTCAGACTGCATGAAACTCAGGGATAAATCCACCACGGTATCTTTATCCCACTGGTAGCCCATACCGATACTGTACAAATTGGCATCACCCAGTGGTGCCTGCACACTGCGGCGATCATCCGGAATTGACGACTTACGCGGTTCATAGCCCATGCGTAACTGAATTCGGGAGTTCAGATCGTATTGCAAACCAACGCCATAACTCCAGACACTCTTATACCCCAACGGCATGGTCAGGCTGTTGTCGGTTACAATTTCCGGCGCCAGTAGTTTGGCCATACTCAGGAAGCTGACGTTACGGTCGAACTCGAAACGCAACGCATCCCACTTGTCAAAGTCGGTCCAGCCAGCATCCACGTTCAACTGATATTTTTCCAGGAAACGCAATTTAATACCGGCCTGAAAATGCTGCGGATAAGTCAGGCGAACCGACACATTTCCCGCCTCACGCTTAACCCCGGTCGGCAGCGAAAAAATAGCGCCGCCAATAGCACCCACAATAGAAGAACGGAAGGTGCGGAAGAAATCGGCAAAATCGTCGGTATATTCCAGTTCAAAAGAGCCTTTCAGGTGTGCTTTGGCTTCACTCTGATACCCAAGCCCCAGGGCAAACCAATCGGTCGGCTCCCACAACAAGCCCAGGTTGTAAGATGGCGACAGGGTTTCTTCGGTTAAAATCTGCAGTTCACCGATATCCTTGAACGGACCAACGCTGCCACCACAGAGCGTAATAATCGGCGCCAGCGGATCATTACCGGTTGAATTACCATTTTCATCAAAACAACCAAAAGCGCCCTGTAGCTCTTCCAATACACCAATCAACATATTCGGCGCCCGCACATCCTGATTAACCGCCACGGCCTGATGTGAAAATAAGAAGCTGGCACCCAGAGACAACTGATCATTAACCTTGTAACCAAAAGACGGCGAGAAATAGGTAAAACGCTGCAGCGCCACTTCACGCGCCTGATAACGACCGGCATCATCACTTTCTTTGGCGAAACCGGCCGCCATCGGCGCATAAGCCGCATTGGCAAAGGTGAACTTTGAACCCGCCGGCTGAATGGATACGCCACCGGTTGGTAA
>JAEWQT010000047.1 GCA_023399105.1 Pseudomonadota bacterium
CGGTACGGGCGCGGGCAGCCGCGGCGCGTACCTGTTCCGTGGCGGTGCCACCGATGTGGTTACGGGCGGCTACCGAGCCTTCCAGCGTCAGTACATCAAAGACGTCAGCCGTGATTTCGCCAGAGAACTGCTGCAGTTCTGCCAGTGACATTTCGCTCAGGTCTTTGCCGGCCTGCACGCCATAAGCCACGGACTTACCGACGATTTCATGGGCATCACGGAACGGAATGCCTTTGCGCACTAAGTAATCGGCCAGATCGGTGGCGGTGGAGAAACCGCGTTTGGCGGCTTCGCGCATATCGTCTTTGCGCGCCATCAGGTGCGGCACCATATCGGCGAAGGCGCGCAGGCTGTCGCGCAGGGTGTCGACAGTGTCGAACAGCGGTTCTTTGTCTTCCTGATTATCTTTGTTGTAGGCCAGTGGCTGCGATTTCATCAACGTCAGCAGCCCCATCAGGTGGCCGTACACACGGCCGGTTTTGCCACGTACCAGCTCAGGCACGTCGGGGTTTTTCTTCTGCGGCATGATGCTGGAGCCGGTGCAGAAGCGGTCGGGCAGATCGACAAAGCGGAACTGCGCTGAGGCCCACAGCACCAGTTCTTCCGAGAAGCGCGACAGGTGCATCATGATCAGCGCGCCGACCGAGGCAAATTCGATGGCGAAGTCACGGTCGGATACCGAATCCAGGCTGTTCTCGGTCGGTGCGTCAAAGCCCAGCAATTCAGCCGTGTAGTGGCGGTCGATCGGGTAAGTCGTGCCGGCCAGCGCCGCGGCACCCAGCGGCAGCTGGTTGATGCGCTTGCGGCAGTCCTGCAGACGGGCAAAGTCGCGCTCCAGCATGGCGTTCCACGCCAGCAGGTGATGACCAAAGGTCACCGGCTGGGCGGTTTGCAGGTGGGTGAAGCCCGGCATGATGGTGTCGGCTTCTTTTTCGGCCAGTTCCACCAGTCCCTGCTGTAGACGGGTCAGTTCGCCGCTGATGGCGTCCACTTCGTCGCGCAGGTACAGGCGGATATCGGTGGCCACCTGGTCGTTACGGGAGCGGCCGGTGTGCAGTTTCTTACCGGTAATGCCGATCTTCTTGGTCAGCGCCGATTCGATGTTCATGTGCACGTCTTCCAGCGCCACCGACCATTCGAATTCGCCGCGCTCAATCTCAATGCGTACTTCTTCCAGACCACGGATGATGTCATCGCGCTCCTGTGCGGTCAGCACGCCGACTTTGGCCAGCATCTTGGCGTGGGCGATGGAGCCCTGAATGTCCTGCCGGTACATGCGCTTGTCGAAATCGACCGAGGCGGTGTAGCGGGCCACAAAAGCATCGGTGGGCTCAGAAAAACGACCGCCCCAGGCAGAGTTGGTGGCGTTATTGGAATCAGACATGAAGACCTCAGGCGGGTGCAGAGAACGAAATGGCGCAGATTATAACCACCTGCCGGCCAGCCTGTCCTGTATCGCACCAAATTGCACGGCGGGTACTTGCCGAAGAGCGTAACCCACAGCAGACTGCCCTTTCCCTTGTGAATGGATAAAGCAGTGTCGGAACCGCACCCTCTGCGCCGGGCTGAACAGGCCCGCCTGAATGCTTTTTTTCTGCCCGATCTGTGCAATGCCCGGGCGGTGCTGATTCTGCTGGCCGTCAGCGAAGCGCTGGTACTGGCGCTAAGCCTGCTGGAAATGGGGCTGGATAATTTTTCCTGGCCGCGTTTCAGTATTTTGTCGTTCTTTGTGCAGTGGGTGTGCCTGTTGTCGGTGGCCGCTCTGTGCCAGTCGCGGCACTGGTTGTTGCGCCTGCAGGAGCGCACCGCCGCATTGCTGGCTCTGCTGGTGATTATGCTGGTGACGCTGCTGGTCAGCGTCACCGGCGAGCTGTTGTGGCCGCTGGCTGAGGGCCGGATTGACTGGCAATGGGTGCTGCGCAATATCATCGTCAGCCTGATCTTTGGTGCCATGGCGTTGCGCTATTTTTACGTCCGCAGCCAGTGGCGGCAGAAAACCCAGGCCGAGCTGAAAGCGCGGCTGGCGGCCCTGCAGGCCAATATCCGCCCGCACTTCTTTTTTAACACCCTGAATACTGTGGCGTCGCTGATCGTGGTCGATCCGGATAAAGCCGAACGACTGCTGCTCGATCTGGCGCAGCTGTTCCGGGTGGTGCTGAAAAACGATGACAGCCTGATTCCGCTGGCACAGGAAATTGAACTGGGCCGTCAGTATCTGGCCATTGAGCAGGTACGCTTGGGCGAGCAGCGGCTACGGGTACAGTGGCAGTTACCGGAAGTGTTACCGGCTCTGCTGGTGCCACAGTTGCTGTTGCAACCCTTGCTGGAAAACGCTGTGTATCACGGTATTCAGCCAGGGATTGAAGGCGGTTATATCCGCATCCGGCTGCAGCCTGAGGGTGAGCGCTGGCGTCTGAGCATTATTAATTCCCGTGCCCACAGCGGCAGCGCTCCCGGTAACGGCATGGCCCACGACAATATCCGTGCCCGGCTGGCGGTGCTGGGCCAACAGGCCAGCTTGCAACTGGAGGCCACCCCGGCAGAATATCAGGCGCACTTATTACTGCCGGTGGCCGCCGGCCTGGCCAAGGAGAGCTGAGATGACGTACCGGATTTTACTGGTGGACGATGAACCGCTGGCACGGGAGCGGCTGAAACGGCTGTTGCAGCCATTTGACGCCTTCTGTGTTGCCGGCGAAGCTGCACACGGTGATGCCGCCCTGGACTGGCTGCAACAGCAGCCTGCCGATCTGGTGTTGCTGGACATTCAGATGCCCGGTCGCAACGGTCTGGACACCGCCGCCGCCATGCAGCAATTACCCCGGCCGCCGCTGCTGGTGTTCTGCACCGCCTATGACGAGCACGCCCTGCAGGCTTTTGCTGTCAAAGCCATCGACTATCTGCTGAAACCGGTGCGCCCGGAAGAGTTGGCCCGCGCCCTGCAACGGGCCCAGGAATGGCTGCAGCAACAACCGCTTAGCAAAGCCCCGGCACGGAGCCACCTGAGTGCCCGTACCCACCATGGCCTGCAGCTGATTCCGCTGGATGACATTCTGTACTGTCAGGCCGACCAGAAGTACGTCACCGTGGTGCATGAGCAGGGCGAAACCCTGATCGACGAATCACTGAAACAACTGGAAGAAGAATTCCCCGGGCGTTTTATCCGTGCCCATCGCAGTGCGCTGGTGGCCATCGACCGGATCGAACGGCTCGAAAGCCTCACCGCTGGCGGCCATCAGCTGCTGCTGCGCGGCCATGCCCAGGGCGTACCGGTCAGCCGCCGGCACTTGTCGGAAGTGCGGCAGCTGTTGCGGCGCTTGTAGCCCGTTGGGCGTTAGGCGTTAGGCGTTAGGCGTTAGGCGTTAGGCGTTGGGCGTTGGGATGAAACGACCCCGAAAAAGTAGACACCTTATTTACGAGGTAAGGTGTCATGCAAGTTCGTTCAAAACGTAATCATTCAATTGAGTTCAAAGTAGCCGCTGTACAGCGCTCTCTGGCG
>JAEWQT010000074.1 GCA_023399105.1 Pseudomonadota bacterium
CTGATCATCGATAACACCCCGTTGGCAATAAAAAACATGCCGGGTTGCTGTTCGGTTGGCAGGCTCAGTACCCAGTTGATGACCGGGCTGAACAGGTGCTGCTGATGAATCACCGCCACCACCGCAAAGAACACCACCAGTAAGGCGGTAAAGGGCAGGGCTTCGGTGAAAGCTTTGCCGATCTGGTGTTCGTCGGTAACGCCGTTCATGGCCGCAATCAGAATAATCACCAGCAGGCCGATCAGGCCGACCTCGGCAATATGAAACGCCAGCCCGAAAATCAGAATAACGGCAGCCAGCATCTGAATAACCAAAGCCATCTGTTGTGGTTTGTTGCGGCGGGCTTTTTCAGCATCGGCAAATTCTTTCAGTACCGCCAGTACTGGCTTCGGCAGTTTGGCGCCATAACCAAACCAGCGCAGTTTTTCCAGCAGTACGCAGGTTAATAAACCGGCGGCCAGCACCGGCATGGATACCGGCTTCATCAGGTGGAAAAAGGTCGCAAAATCCCAGCCGGCCACTTTGGCAATCAGCAGGTTCTGGGGTTCGCCCACCATAGTGCAGACGCCCCCCAGTGCCGTTCCTACCGCGCCGTGCATTAATAAGCTGCGCAAAAACGCACGGAAGGTATCCAGGTCTTTGCGGTGCAGTTCAATCACTTCGTGGTCGCTGCCGTGGTTATGGTCGCTCTGTTGATAACCTTTGCCCGATGCCACTTTGTGGTACACGGAATAAAAGCCTACCGCGACGCTGATGATGACCGCGGTTACGGTTAAGGCATCGAGAAATGCCGATAAAAAAGCCGCCGTCATCGAAAAGGTAAGAGCCAGCAGATATTTGGAGCGGATGCGTACCAGAATATTGGTGAAGGTAACCAGCAGCAGGTTTTTCATAAAATAAATGCCGGCCACCATAAACATCAGCAGCAGAATCACCGGCAGGTTGTGTTCCACCTCGGCGTATAACGCATCCGGTGTGGTCAGTCCCAGCAGCAGCGCCTCAATGGCCAGTAAACCACCGGGTAGCAAGGGGTAACACTTCAGCGCCATCGCCAGGGTAAAAATAAATTCAGCAATTAACAGCCAGCCGGTCAGTACCGGTCCGGCCAGCCACAGACAAAGCGGGTTCAGCAGCAGAAAAAACACAATACTTTGTTTGTACCAGGCCGGGGATTGGCCAAGAAAATTCTGCGCCAGGGCGCTGGCAAACGATGGTGCGGGTGACATACAAGGGTATCCGGACAGAGGGGGCAAGCTCTGATTGTCCGTACCGGGTCTGTGCCCGGCAATGCCACTGAAGGGATAGGGGATGTACCCCGGCCGGTTGCAGCGGTGGGCGCTGTGGGATGGCTGAGGTAAGATGCCGGCAATTCATTTTGTTAAGGACTGTTTATGACTCAGCCAGCCCGTATTGGCATTCTGACTGTCAGCGACCGTGCCAGCGCCGGTATTTATGAAGATATTTCCGGCAAAGCCATTGAGAGCACGTTAAACGATTACCTGACGTCGCCCTGGCAGCCGGTGTACCGGCTGGTGGCCGATGAGCAGGATCTGATTGAAGATACCCTGTGCCAGCTGGTGGATGATGAAGGCTGCTGTCTGGTCATTACCACCGGCGGTACCGGCCCGGCGCGCCGCGATGTTACCCCGGAAGCGACCGAGGCGGTGTGCGACCGCATGATGCCGGGTTTTGGTGAATTAATGCGCATGGAGTCGCTGAAATACGTGTCGACCGCTATTCTGTCACGGCAGACGGCCGGGTTACGCGGCAGCGCGTTAATTCTGAATCTGCCCGGTAAGCCAAAAGCCATCCGCCAGTGTCTGGATGCGGTTTTTCCTGCTATTCCGTATTGCATTGATCTGATGGAAGGCCCCTATCTGGAATGCAATGCGGACATTATTAAAGCCTTCCGACCTGCCAACTAAAGGATAGTGTATGAGCATTAAGGTAATGCTGGCCGTGGCCGACGGCAGTGAAGATATTGAAACCGTTACTGTCAGTGATGTGCTGCGTCGTGCCGGTATCGAAGTGGTATTGGTATCGGTGATGCCGCAGCGGCAGATTACCTGTGCCCGTGGCATTCAGTTGCGCGCTGATGCCCTGATGGCCGACGTGATGGAACAGCACTGGGACGCCATTGTACTGCCGGGTGGTTTGCCAGGGGCGGAACATCTGGCTGATTGTGCCGCGCTGGTCGCCTTGTTACGCGAACAGCAGGCCGCTGATCGTTTCATCGGCGCTATTTGTGCAGCACCGGCGCTGGTGCTGGCCCGCCATGGCCTGCTCAGGGGTTACAAAGCGACGGCCTTTCCCGGTTGTGAAGAGGCATTGCGGCAAGGCGGTGCGCTGCAGGTACTGGGCGATGTGGTGACGGATCGCCGTATGGTGACCAGCCGTGGTCCGGCCACGGCGATGGCGTTTACGTTGCAGCTGGTGCGGTTACTGGCCGGTGAACAGCAGGCGGATCAGGTCGGCAAAGCGCTGTTGTTTTTCCCCTGAGCTGCTGGCGGCGGGGTGCCGTAGCGTTCGGTTACCCAGTCCGGGTGCTTGTACAGAATGCGCAGGTCTTTATAGCGCCGGACATC
>JAEWQT010000157.1 GCA_023399105.1 Pseudomonadota bacterium
CCGTACAGCTGGGCAAAACCGCGCTCATTTCCCTGCGCGTGAACCCGGACGTGGACGCTCAGACTCACCCGTACATTTCCACCGGTCTGAAAGAAAACAAATTCGGCATCGATATTAACGATGCCCCGCGCGTGTACGCCAAAGCCGCCAGCTTGCCGGGGCTGGTGATTAAAGGCGTGGACTGCCACATCGGCAGCCAGCTGACCGAAATCCGCCCGTTCCTTGATGCGCTGGAACGGGTGCTGGCGCTGGTCGACACGCTGGCAGCGCAAGGCATTGTGATCGAGCATCTGGATCTGGGTGGTGGTCTGGGCGTGCAATACCGTGATGAACAACCGGCCAGCGCCGGCGACTACATTGCCGCCGTGAAAGCCCGCCTGGGCGAACGCCGCTTCAAACTGATTTTTGAGCCGGGCCGCTCCATTGCCGCCAACGCCGGTGTATTCCTCACCCGGGTGGAATATCTGAAGCTGAACGAGCACAAAAATTTCGCCATCATCGACGGCGCCATGAACGACCTGATCCGCCCGGCCCTGTACAGCGCCTGGCAGGATATCCGCCCGTTGCAACAGCACAGCGACGCCCCGTGCCGCAACTATGATCTGGTCGGCCCGGTGTGCGAAACCGGCGATTTCCTCGGTAAAAACCGCGAGCTGGCACTGGCCGAAGGCGATGTGCTGGCGGTGATGTCGGCCGGTGCTTACGGTTTTGTGATGGCCTCCAATTACAACACCCGCGGCCGTGCCGCCGAGGTGATGGTGGATGGCGCCCAGCATCATCTGGTGCGCGAGCGCGAAAGCATCGCCAGCCTGTTCGCCAACGAAACCCTTCTGCCCTCTGACTGAGCATCCTGCACATGTGGTTAAAGTTCAGCAAAATGCACGGCCTGGGTAACGACTTTATGGTGCTGGATCTGGTTACCCAGAGTGGCCAGATCCGCCCCGAACGGGTACGTGAACTGGCCGACCGCCATTTTGGTATCGGTTTCGATCAGCTGCTGATCGTCGAACAACCCAGCCGACCGGATGTGGATTTCCGCTACCGTATTTTCAACGCCGATGGCAGCGAAGTGGAAAACTGCGGCAACGGCGCGCGCTGTTTCGCCCGCTTTGTCTACGATCAGCATTTAACCGGCAAGCGTGATATCCGTGTCGAAACCGCCGCCGGCATTATGGAATTGCACCTCACCGACGACCGTCAGGTGGTGGTGGATATGGGCCGGCCCATTCTGGAACCGGCGCAGGTGCCGTTTCTGGCCGATCAGTTCGCGCCGGAATACCGCATTCAGGTGGATGGTGTTGGTGAGGTGGCGCTGGGCGCGGTGTCCATGGGCAACCCACACGCGGTGATCCGGGTCGATAATATCGATACCGCACCGGTGGAACTCTGGGGCCCGAAAATCGAACCGCACCGCTTGTTCCCGCGCAAGGTCAACGTCGGTTTTATGCAGGTAGTCGACCCGCATCAAATCCGTTTGCGCGTGTACGAACGCGGCGCCGGCGAAACCCTGGCCTGCGGTACCGGCGCCTGCGCGGCGGTGGTATCCGGTCAGCTGCGTGGCTGGCTGCAGCCCGGCGTTACCGTGTCACTGCCCGGCGGTGATTTGTTTATTGAATGGGATGGCCAATCAAACGTACGCATGACCGGCCCGGCGGTCACGGTGTTTGAAGGCCGGATTAATCTGTAAGGAACCTCTATGAGCCAGCAACCGCGTTTAACCGATGCCGATGTCATGCAATACCTGCAGGACCACCCGGATTTCTTTATCGGCAAAGACGATTTGCTGGCCGATCTGCGTGTGCCGCACAACACCGGTGCCGCCGCCAGCCTGGTCGAACGGCAGCTGGCGGTGCACCGCCAGCGCAATGTCGAACTGCGTCAACGGCTGTCAGACCTGCTGGAAAACGCCCGCCGCAACGACCAGCTGTTCGGCAAAAGCCGCCGTCTGGTACTGGCGTTAACGGAAGCGGAAAACTGGCTGGCCATTCAGGCCGCACTGGATGATTCGCTGCGCAAAGATTTTGGCGTCGATGCCTGGGCCCTGCTGCATTTTACCGAACGCCAGCTGGAACAGCCGTTGGTGGTGATCCGCAGCGGTGAAATGCAGCGTACCCTGCACCGTCTGTTCAAAGGCCACCGCGCCCTGTGCGGCCAGCTGGCCAAAGACGATATTGCCCGCCTGCTGGGTACCAGCAGCACCGAAGCCCGCTCGGTGGCAGCGGCGCAGATTCGCGGTCAGAGCAACAGCGGTATCCTCACCGTCGCCAGCAACGACCCCAGCTATTACCGCAGTTCCATGGATACCCTGTTCCTCGACTACATTGCCGACGTACTGGCTCTGCGTCTGGCCCAGATTCCGGTGTCCTGAGTTATGCCCATCCGCCTGCTTACCCTCGACCTCGACAATACGCTGTGGGACACCGACCCAGCCATCGCCCGGGCCGAGCAGATCACCCACGAGTGGATCAGCCTGCACTGTCCGCAAGCGGCGTCTTTTTACACCCTTGAAGCCATCCGTGAGTACCGTCAGCAAATTGCCGAGTGCTATCCCGAGCTGGCCTTCCGGGTGTCGAAATTGCGTGAAGAAGTACTGCGCCGGGTGTTTCTGCAAAGCGGACTGGAGCGCGAACAGGCGGCCTTAATGGCCCGGCAGGCGTTTCAGGTGTACTACCGCGAACGCAGCAACGTCAGCCTGTTTGAGGGCGCCCGCGAAGCGCTGGAAAATCTGGCCGGCCGCTATCCGTTAATGGCGGTCAGTAATGGCAATGCCGATCTGGAAATTATCGGTATCCGTCATTTGTTCGCCGGCCATTTCAATGCCGAGCAGGTGGGTGCGCCCAAACCGCAACCGGAACTTTTTCTCACCGCCGTGCGCGCCGCCGGTGTAAATGCCACCGAATGCCTGCACATTGGCGATCACCAGCAACAGGATATTGCCGCCGCGCACCGGCTGGGGATGAAAACCATCTGGGTGAATCTGGGCGATGCGCCCTGGACTGAAGAGAGTTGCCGGCCGGACCAGGAAATTACTCACCTGGCCCAGTTACCGGCGGCGGTTCAGGCGCTGGCAGACCGCAGCAGCTGAACCATCTCAGCCAGCCTCAGATCGGGCGGCTGCCATAGCT
>JAEWQT010000184.1 GCA_023399105.1 Pseudomonadota bacterium
ATTTACCTGGTGGATGATCTGGCTTCAGAACTCGATGAAAAGCACCGTTTCGCTTTATGTAAGCTGCTGGAAGACTTAAAATGTCAGGTCTTTATTACCAGTATTGATAAAGACAAGCTGACGGATATCTGGCAACCCGTCGCCAGCAAAGTGTTCCACGTGGAACAGGGAAGCATAAGCGAAGATTCCCCGGCGACCGCCTGACCCCAAGCATTTTCCTGACTGGCCCAGCAACATAACAACCCTGGCCGGCAGGTATTGATCAATCAAGAGGAACACCGAATGAGTGAGCAGAGTTACGACTCGTCGAGTATTAAAGTCCTGAAAGGGCTGGATGCCGTCCGCAAACGTCCGGGCATGTACATCGGGGATACCGACGACGGTACCGGCCTGCATCACATGGTGTTCGAAGTGGTGGACAACTCCATCGACGAAGCCCTGGCTGGCCACTGTGATCAGGTGGATGTGGTTATCCATGAAGATAATTCCGTCTCGGTGGCCGACAACGGCCGTGGTATTCCGACGGATATTCACCCGGAAGAGGGTGTGTCAGCGGCTGAGGTTATTCTGACCGTACTGCACGCCGGCGGTAAGTTCGACGACAACTCCTATAAGGTGTCTGGTGGTCTGCACGGCGTGGGCGTTTCCGTGGTAAACGCGCTGTCTGAAAAGCTGAAAATGACCATTCGCCGTAAGGGCAAAGTGTTTGAGCAGGAATACACCCACGGGGTGCCGGATTACCCGCTGAAAGAAGTGGGTGTGACCGAAAGTAAGGGCACCACCATTCGTTTCCTGCCGTCCAAGCAGACCTTTACCAAAACCGAATTCAGCTACGACTACCTGGCCAAGCGTCTGCGCGAACTGTCGTTCCTGAACTCCGGTGTGCGTATTCATCTGAAGGATGAGCGCAGCGACAAGGAAGACATCTTTCAGTTCGAGGGTGGCCTGGGTTCTTTCGTTAAATACCTGAACGAAGGTAAAACCGCCCTGAACGACGTGTTCCACTTCAACATTCAGCGTGAAGACGGCATTGGTGTGGAAGTCGCTATGCAGTGGAACGATGGCTTCCAGGAAAACATCTACTGCTACACCAACAATATTCCGCAGCGTGATGGCGGTACTCACTTAGCGGGCTTCCGTGCCGCTTTGACCCGCACCCTGAACACCTACATCACGGCCGAAGGTCTGGATAAAAAAGCCAAGGTGGCCACCACTGGCGACGACGCCCGGGAAGGCTTAACCGCCATTATTTCGGTGAAAGTACCGGACCCGAAATTCAGCTCACAGACCAAAGACAAGCTGGTCTCTAGTGAAGTCAAAACCGCGGTTGAGCAGGAAATGGGCCGGCTGTTTGCCGATTACCTGCTCGAGTTCCCACAGCAGGCTAAAGACCTGGTCGGCAAGATGATCGACGCTGCCCGCGCCCGTGAAGCGGCGCGTAAAGCCCGCGAAATGACCCGCCGTAAGGGCGCGCTGGATATCGCTGGCCTGCCCGGAAAACTGGCCGACTGTCAGGAAAAAGACCCGGCTCTGTCTGAAATTTACCTGGTGGAGGGTGACTCTGCGGGTGGTTCAGCCAAGCAGGGCCGTGACCGTCGTACACAGGCCATTCTGCCGCTGAAAGGTAAGATTCTGAACGTCGAGAAAGCCCGCTTCGACAAGATGCTGTCCTCCGCTGAGGTCGGCACCCTGATTACAGCGCTGGGCTGCGGTATTGGCCGCGAAGAGTTCAATCCGGACAAGCTGCGTTACCACAGCATCATCATCATGACCGACGCCGACGTCGACGGTGCGCACATACGTACGCTGCTGTTGACCTTCTTCTTCCGTCAGATGCCGGAAATTATCGAACGTGGCCACGTCTTTATTGCCCAACCGCCGCTGTACAAGATCAAACGCGGTAAGCAGGAGCAGTACATCAAGGACGAAGAAGCCATGGAAAGCTACCTGACCAATGTGGCGCTGGATAAAGCCTCGCTGCATCCGGCCCCGGAAGCCCCGGCCATCAGCGATGAGGCCTTTGCTCAGCTGGTCGCCGACTACCGTGCCACCCAGGAAACCGTCACCCGCATGGGCAACCTGGCACCGCGTGAAGTGCTGCACCTGATGGTGACGCTGCCACGCCTGACTGCCGCTGATCTGGCCGATGCCAGCAAGGCCCAGGCCTGGGTTGACCAGCTGAATGCCTCATTACCCGATGCTGGGCGCAGTGGTACCCACTTCCACGTTGAACTGAGCAAAGACCAGGAGCGCAACAGCCACAAAGTGCTGGTAAAAGTGATTACTCACGGCAGCCCGCGCGATTACCCGCTGGATCATGATTTCTTCACCGGTTCTGGCTATAACAAGTTATCCAGCATGAGTGAAACACTGGCCGCTACTCTGGAAGAAGGTGCATTCATTCAGCGTGGTGAGCGTACCTTCGTGATTAACGACTTCTGGGATGCGATCCAGTGGCTGCTGAGTGAAGCGAAAAAAGGCTTCAATATTCAGCGCTATAAAGGTCTGGGTGAGATGAATCCGGAACAGCTGTGGGAAACCACCATGGATCCGGCCTCACGCCGCATGCTGCGCGTGACCATCGACGACGCCATCGGCGCTGATAAGATGTTCACCACCCTGATGGGTGATGAGGTTGAACCGCGCCGCGCCTTTATTGAAGCCAACGCCCTGAACGTCGCCAACCTGGATTTCTGATCCGCTCTGGCGACAGGTTGTTTCACGTGGAACAACGCATAAAAAACCCCGGTTTGCGTAAGCAGCCGGGGTTTTTTTATAAATCAGGATTATTGACTACGAGTCGCCCGGTTAGGATGAGCAGAGGTTGTGCACAGGAATCAGAAGCGCTTACCGCTGCTTTCTGCCTCGCTGTATTCGCCCTGAAACGGCGTAGCGGACACGTTATCTACCTGCTCGTTAATCCAGCGTTCGGTTTGCTCATTCAGCTCGGCGGTGCTGAGGCCGGTGGTTTCAATCACCGGGCTGATCACCACCTGAATGGTGCCTGGGCGTTTGATCCAGCTGTTATTCGGCCAGTGTTCGCCGGAGTTATGGGCGATGGCCAGCACCGGTGCGCCGGTTTTGGTCGCCAGCATGGCGCCACCCTTGGAGAACACTTTGCGTTTACCCGGTGGCACCCGGGTACCTTCCGGAAACACCAGCACATGAATGCCTTTGCCCAGGCGGTCGGCGCCCTGAGTCAGCACCTGTTTCAGGGCATTGGTTTTCTGGCTGCGGTCGATAAAAATCGGCTGAATCATATTCAGCGCCCAGCCAAACACCGGCAGATAGGCCAGCTCGCGTTTTACCACCTGTACGTGCGGCGCCAGAATCAGCGGCAGAAAGAAGGTTTCCCAGCTGCTCTGGTGTTTGCTTAGCAGCACATAGCCGCGACCATCCTGCGGTACGTTTTCCAACCCCTGTACCTGCCAGCGCAGCCCGCAGATGAGTCGTGCGGCCCACATCACCATATGGCAGTAAACCACCATGATGACGCGATTTCGGGCCTTCAGTGGCAGCAATAAACCGGCCAGCAGGCTGGGCGGAAACCACAGCAGGGTAATCAGTGCCAGGGTGATATAAAACAGTACGGTACGCAGGGCGTGCAGAGGATTCAGTGGGGCAGAGGCAGAAGACGATAAGCTGGACATAAGTGAGTTACCAACGGAAACAGCGACAATCTTTATACCACTTCTGCCGCTGCTTCCCGTTAACCTGATCGCCTGATACTTGTTCTTTTAAGGAATAGTAAGCCGGTGTATATCGATTACTATTGATTATTCATCAGGTAATCAGCAAATCCGGCCAGATTGTCGAATACCAGCGCCTCTTGCAGATTGGCGTTGGCCAGCTTGGCTTCGCTCTTGGCGCCTTTGCCGGTACGTACCAATACCGGCTGGCAACCCGCCGCTACGCCGGCTTCCAGATCACGGATCGAATCACCCACCATCCAGCTGCCGACAGCCGATACGCCCAGCGCTTGTTCAATCTGATGAATCAGCCCCGGCAGGGGTTTGCGGCAATCGCAATCGTCATCCGGGCCGTGCGGGCAGAAGGCGATGTGGGCAAATTTGCCACCGTGTTCCGCCGCCAGTGCCGCCATTTTGTCGTGCATGGCCTGCAGGGTTTCCAGGCTGAAATAGCCGCGCGCCACACCGCTCTGGTTGGTCGCGATGGC
>JAEWQT010000199.1 GCA_023399105.1 Pseudomonadota bacterium
GGTCATGGCTCTGAAAGAATTTTTTACCCTGTGTGGTCTGCTGTTAACGCTGGTGGCCTTTGTACCTTATCTGCGGGATATTCTGCGCAACCGTATCCGGCCGCATGTGTTTTCCTGGGTTATCTGGGGGCTGACCACCTTTGTTACTTTTCTGGCGCAGCTGAGCGCGGGGGCCGGACCAGGGGCGTGGCCGATTGGCCTGTCGGGGCTGCTGACCATTGCCGTGGCGGTGCTGGCTTATTTTAAACGGGCTGATTTGCGCATTACGCGGTTGGACTGGGTGTTTTTTCTGGCTGCGTTATCGGCGTTGCCCCTGTGGTTTTTTACCGCCGATCCAACGACGGCGGTGATTGTTTTAACCGCAGTCGACATGCTGGGTTCGGGCCTACGTTCCGTAAGGTCTGGCAGCAGCCGCATACGGAATCCATACCGTTTTACCTGTTGTTTCTGGTGCGCAGCCTGCTGGTGGTGCTGGCGGTCAGTGAATTTTCTGTCGCCACGGTATTATTTCCGGCCGCCGTTGCGCTGGCCTGTACGCTGGTTATTGTGCTGATTCTGTTGCGGCGCCGGTGTACGCCACCGCCCACAGCGTAAACCAGGTTATAAACTTCACGTTGCCTGGCAGGACGACCTGTCAGGTGTATCCCTAAACCGGGACGACCCGGACAGGAGCACGACAATGAACTGGGGCATTTTGCTGTTAGCCAGTGTGTTTGAAATCAGCTGGGCCATTGGCCTGAAATACACCGAAGGTTTTAGCCGTTTCTGGCCGAGCGTGGCCACCGTGACGGCCATGGTGCTGAGCGTGGTATTGCTTGGAATGGCGATGAAAACCCTGCCGGTGGGCACCGCTTATGCGGTATGGGTGGGCATTGGTGCGGTGGGTACCGCCATTCTGGGTATGTATTTATTTCAGGAACCGGCCAGCACCGCGCGGCTGCTCAGTCTTGGCCTGATTGTGGCCGGTATTGTAGGTCTGAAACTGGCTACCCCGACCTGATGCTCTGAGCAGCAGACAGCCGCACAAAATAGCATGATGTGCGGCATATTTTTTGCCAATGAACTGTTAGTATCAGCGCCCCTTTAATAATAGGTTATGGAATAACCATAAGGACGTTCATGAATCTGGTTTATAAGCATGAGAAATCTCTGTTTCTCATTTCTGCTGTTTTTTCCGCGTTAATCTGGCTGCTGTTGCTGGTGGGTACTTTCGGCATTCTGCTGGTGTATTTGCTGCTGGGTTATGTGGTCTTTCTGTTTGCGCATTCTGCGTTTATTGCCTATCTGAAAGGCACCGGCGTCAAAATCAGCCCGGAGCAATACCCCGATTTGCATCAGGCGCTGGTGCAGTCCTGTAAGCGCGTCGGTGTTACTGACGTACCGGACGCTTATCTGCTGCGTACCGATTTTTTCAACGCCCTGGCCACGCGCTTTCTGGGCCGGCATTTTATTGTGCTGTTCACCGATGTACTGGACGCATTGACTGACCGTCCGCAGGCGGTCAATTTCTATATTGGGCACGAACTGGGCCATATCCACCGCAATCATCTGGGCTGGAAAAGCTTTCTGTTTCCGGCTGCCATTCTGCCGTTGTTGGGTCCGGCGTTACGCCGTGCCGAAGAGTACACCTGTGACCGCTATGGCGTGGCTTGCTGTGATTCTGCGGCGGATGTGCAGGCGGCATTGGGTGCTATCGCCGCCGGTGACAGTCGCTGGCAGAGCATGAACACCGACGCTTATCTGCAACAGGTGGCGGAAACCCGTGGTTTCTGGATGTCATTCAACGAACTGACGGGTGATTACCCATGGCTGACCAAGCGTATGGCCACCAGTCTGGCCATGATGGAGCGTAAAGACATTACCCTGCCGCGCCGTCATGCGCTGGCCTGGTTGCTGGCGTTGTTTGTACCGCGTATCGGGGTGGGCGGTGGCGCCGGTGGCCTGGTGCTGATACTGATGTTGGTAGCCATTCTGGGGGTTGTAGCCGCGATAGCCATTCCGCAATACCAGGAGTACACCAAGAGCGCTCAGTATCATCAGATTTACCAGCAAACCTGGAGCATGACTGCTGAAGTAACGGCTTATATGAACGAGCATCAGCAATGGCCGTACGCCATGACCGATCTGGGCTACGACAGCGAGCCGGTGATCAATGAAAACCCCTACTACTCGGTGATGCTGTACGATGCCGGCATGATCGCGGTTGAGGTGAATACCGACGTGCTGGGTGAAGGTCAGTATCTGATTTATATGCCGGATTACAGCGGTGATGAAATTGTCTGGACCTGTTCCGGACAGAATCTTGCTGAAAAGCTGTTGCCAGAAAATTGTCGCTGAGGCTGGTTGCCACAGTGGCAGCGATGGGCTGAACCGCAATAAAAAAAACGCCGGGAAAATCCCGGCGTGTTTTATTGCAGATAATGTTCCGTTACCGATCAGATATCGAAACGGTCGGCCATCATTACCTTGTTCCAGGCGTTAACAAAATCGTTCACGAATTTGTCACGGCCATCGTTGGCAGCGTACACCTCAGCCACCGCCCGCAGTTCAGAGTGTGAACCGAAGATCAGGTCAGCCGGGGTAGCGGTCCACTTCAGCGTGTTGCTGGCGCGGTCACGGCCTTCGTACAAACCTTCTGTTTTGGCTTTCGACCAGGCGGTCGACATATCCAGCAGGTTAACGAAGAAGTCGTTGCTTAAGGTGCCGGGCTTGCTGGTAAACACACCGTGTTTCACGCCATTGCTGTTGGCATCCAGTACGCGCAGACCACCGACCAAGACGGTCATTTCCGGTCCGCTCAGCTCCAGCAAACGGGCTTTTTCCACCAGCGCTTCGGCCGGGGCGAACATGCTGTCGTTGCTGAAGTAGTTACGGAAACCATCGGCTTTCGGCTCCAGTACCGCGAAGGATGCGGCATCGGTTTGCGCGGCCGAAGCATCCATACGACCCGGAGTGAAGGGTACGGTTACCTCAACGCCAGCGTCTTTGGCCGCTTTTTCGATGGCAGCGCCACCGGCCAGAACGATCACATCCGCCAGCGAGACTTTTTTGCCACCTTTCAGTGACTTATTGAAGTCTTGCTGCACTTTTTCTAAGCGCGCCAGCACCTTTTTCAGCTCTTTCGGGTTGTTGGCTTCCCAGCTGATCTGCGGCTCCAGACGGATACGGGCGCCGTTGGCACCACCACGCATATCGGTACCGCGGAAGGTCGACGCAGAAGCCCAGGCAGTACGCACCAGTTCCGGTACTTTCAGGCCGGTTTTCAGAATCTCAGCCTTCAGTTTGGCGATTTCCTGATCGTTAATAACCGGGTGGTCGAGCGCCGGAATCGGGTCTTGCCAGATCAGATCGTCCGCCGGTACATCGTTGCCAATGTAACGGGCTTTCGGGCCCATATCGCGGTGGGTCAGCTTAAACCAGGCTTTGGCAAAGGCCTGCTCAAATTCCGCCGGGTTGTTCAGGAAGCGGGTGGTGATTTCGCGGTACGCCGGGTCTTCTTTCAGCGCAATATCACTGGTGAACATGATCGGGGCGTGTCTTTTGCCCGGAACGTGCGCATCCGGCACCAGGTTAGCCGCCTGACCATTGGCCGGAATCCATTGAATAGCACCGCATATTGTGATCAGGCAATGTGTGCAGCACTCGGTTACAATGCGCCGGTTAACAGAGGAACGGATTCATGCAGGAACGTGCACTGCAATTACTGCGTTTGTTGGAGCGTGACATCGACGGCAACCGTCTGATTCTGCCATCGTTGCCGGAAGTGGCGTTGCGGGTGCGGGAACTGACCATCAGCGATGGTTGCACCGCGCAGAAACTTGAGCATGAAATTGCCAAAGACGCCGCCATTGCCGCGCGCCTGCTGAAAGTCGCCAACAGTGCCGCATTGCTGCGCGGGGTGCCGGTTACGTCGCTGAAACAGGCGGTCATGCATTTAGGTTTTGATCTGGTGCGCTCGATGGTGACGCAGCTGGCCATTCTGCAAACCATGCAGAGCGGGGCGGATAAAGAACGCCTGCGGGGTTTTGTCGCCAGTGGTCTGCAGATCAGCGCGCTGTGCCATACGCTGGCATCGCGCCAGCCGCATCTGGATGCCGAGCTGGCAGCGTTGGGTGGATTACTGCACGACATTGGCAAGCTGCCGCTGCGCGATTTTTTGCTGCGGCAGCCCAGCGTGCAACCGTCTGAGCGTCTGCAATTTGAACAGATTCTGCACCCCTATGTGGGCGCCATTATGTTGCAACGCTGGAAAATGACCGGCGAACTGGTGCAGATGGCCCGTTTCCATGAGCGCATTCAGCGCGACAGCGGCAACCCCAAAGCCGATTACGTCGATGTGGTGATTGCCGCCAACTTGCTGCACTACGGCACCGACAGTGGCCGTTATGCCCGTTACGCCGGCTTAACCATTCCGGCCTTAGAAAAATGTACCGGTGGAGTGCTGAGTCTGGACGAGCGCTCAACGGCCGAACGTATGGAACTGGCGCTGGCGTTAATCAGCGTCTGAGCCAAAGCAGGAAACTCAATGCTGTATTTTGTACTGACCGAACCGGCGGTGCCGGAAAACGTGGGTGCGGCTTGTCGCGCCGTAAAAACCATGGGCTTTGACCAGCTGTGGGTGGTGAATTCCGAGGCGCATCGGCACAAGCAGGCGCGCATTCTGGCCCACGGTTCCGGCGATATTCTGGACAATATCCGCACCTTCAATTCCCTGGCCGAGGTAAAAGCCGCAGTGGATATTCTGGTGGGCACCAGTGCAAAACCCCGGCATCAGCGCGAAGTGCTGTTAAGCCCGGCGCAACTGCACCATAACCTGCAGGACAAACTGCAGCAGGGCGCCGAAATTGCGCTGGCGTTCGGGCGCGAAGATTCCGGCCTGCACGGCCATGAAATTGCCCTGTGTGATTTACTCACTGCGGTGCCCATGGCAGTGAGTTATCCGTCCCTGAACCTGTCCCAGGCCGTCATGCTGTACGCCTATGAACTCAGTGGCCTGGCGGCGCCGGCAACGGCAGCCAGCGTTGATACCAACCAGTACAAAGCCCTGCGTGACAAAACTGCGCGGCTGGCACAGCAGCTGGGTTACGACGAGCAGAGCAAACTGCAGGGCTGGTTGCACGAGCACTTGCCGCTGCTGGATTCCCGCAGCCTCGGCTTTGTGCATCAGCTGGTGGATAAAACCCTGCACCAGCTGGATAAGCCAGAAGACTGAGCTGTGTTACAGCAACCGAAACGCCGGATGCTGTTTGTTCATCAGCTTATGGCGGATGGCCTGCTTCAGCGGCGGTAAATGATTGCTCAGCCGTAACACCGCACCGCGCAACAGCCTGGCTGGCAGGCGGTCTTCGGTAAATAACCCCACCACTGTATTGGTACCGTGATACAGCAAGCGGGTGTTCGGCATGTGGCGGTTCTGATAAGCCTGCAGCACCGGTGGTGCCCAGAAGGGCGTATGGGTATTCAGCGACGAGCGGATGGATTGCACCAGCAAATCCTGCCCGGCCAGCCCCAGGTTAAAGCCATGAGCTGTGACCGGGTGCATACCCACCGCGGCATCGCCCACCAGAGCAAAACGCTTGGCGTAAAACTTCCGCGCGTGTACGCCGACCAGCGGGTAATGATAGCGCTCGCCGGTTTGCATCATGCGCCCCAGCCGTGAGCCTAAGCGCTGTTCCACTTCCTGATTAAACGCCGCCTCATCCAGCGCCAGCAGCGTATTAACCTCGGCTGAATTCACCGTAATAACAATAGAGCTGCGGTTGCCGTTCAGCGGTAATACCGCCAGCGTACCGCCGTAGAAAAAACACTCCAGCGCCCTGTGCTGGTGCGGTTGTTCATGCTCCATAACACACAGAATGGCGCTGCGGCCGTAATCGTAATAATCCGAAGCAATGCCCATTAAGCGGCGTGACGAGGAAAACCGCGTATCGGCGGCAATCACCAACTGCGCCGACAGCTCGCGGCCATCGGCCAGCGTAATGTAGCCACCCTGGTCATCGGTATGCACGCGGGTAACCGTGGCGTTTTCCCATAAGTCAGCAGCCTGGCTGGCGGCGAACTCCTCATACACCGCTTTACGGATATGCTGGTTGGCAACCAGAAAGCCCAGCGGTTCAGTATCTGGCTGTGGTGCGGAAAAATTCAGCCGGTAATCAGAGCCGCCATTCAGCACGCTGGCCGCCATTAACGGCGAGATATCCGCCGCCGCCAGACGCTGCCAGCTGCCATGCTGCTGCATTAAGCGCTGGGATAAATGGGTGAGGGCGATTTCGCGGCCATCGTAGGCCGGTGCCGCCAGCGCCGCTTCCGATTGCTGCTCGACAATGGCCACTTTCAGACCGCAGTCGCGCAACGACAGCGCACAACTGAGGCCCGCCGGGCCAGCACCAATCAGGGCAATATCGTAATCCATAGCCGTCTCCGCATGCGTGAATGCGCCGGATTCTAGGCCAGGGGGGCGGGCGGAATGTTGATCTGGATTAGGAAAGCAGGACAACCCCGGGCGGGGCTAGTTGGCGTGCAGGTGGGCAATTTTTTGCTGAATCTGCGCCTGCAGCTTCTGAAACCCGGCCATTTTTTTCTGTTCTTTCTCAATTAAGGCCGCCGGCACCCGGTTAATAAACCCGGCATTATTCAGCTTGTTGGCAATGCGGTTGATTTCATCGTCCAGCCGCGCCAGCTCAGCCTGCAGATGAGTAATGTGTTGAGCGTGATCGGCAACAGACATGAGCCTACCTCCTTGTACATCGAACCCGGCGGGTACGCAGGCTGTGCGCTGCAAACGGGCTGGGATGAGTGAAAAACTGCTTACACTATAGACCAGATTGAGGGGTTTGCCCGTCTGACGCCGCTACCTGCTGTAGCCGTTGAGCTGACCGACAATGTCCGGTACGGTAATTCCCGTGAATTCCTGTGTGGAGTAAACATGGCCAGAAATCCCCCAAATGACCGGCCAGAAGTGGCTGATGATGAGTAACGACCAGGCTGCGCTGGACGTTACCCGCTACCCATAAGCAACAGAGGAAGGGATTGATATGACCGATTACATTGGGTCTTGTCTGTGTGGCACGGCGAAATTCAACGTGCAGGGAGCGTTTGAACGCTTTTATCTGTGCCACTGTCAGCATTGCCAAAAAGATACCGGCTCTGCCCATGCGGCCAACTTATTTTCATCGACAGCCCAATTAACCTGGTTAGCGGGGGCTGATTCTGTAACCACCTTTACCCTGCCAGGGACCCGCCACAAAAAAAGTTTTTGCCAGCATTGCGGTTCCGCTTTGCCCAGTATTCATAACGAAACCCTGCTGGTTGTACCGGCCGGATGTTTGGATACCCCAATCGCCATGTTGCCCACGGCGCATATTTTTACATCGAGCAGGGCCGCCTGGGATAACGCGCCAGAAACATTACCGATGTTTGAGAAATTACCTCAGGCATTGCCGGCAGACTCTGAGCATTCTTAAGGAAGGGCTATGAACCCGGTTATCTGCACCTGGGCCATTGAACTGCCGGCTGGCGCCGACCTGGTATGGCCAGATGGCTGCCGCGATGTTATTGCCATTATGCCGCAGGGGCAGCCTGCAGCCCTGCTGCTGAGCGGCGTAGACGACACAGCACGCCGCATACACTGCCACAGTACCACCCGTTTTATGGGCATCCGCCTGGCGCCCGGCGTGCGCTTTCCGTGGGAATCAACAACGCCAGAGGCTCTGCGTGCCGACACCCCATTACACCGCCCGGAACACCACGAGCAGCAGGGTATACCGGCAACGCCACAGGCCATGCTCCATGCCCTGCAGCAACAGGTGAATAATTCAGCCATTATTCCACCGGCCTGGATAAGCGATTACCTGACAGAACTGGGGGAGCACTCAACCCTGCTTTTACCGCAGAAACCCTTACCACATTGGCCGCGCAGCGAACGTACGATACGTCGGTTGCTGACAGAGCACACCGGCATGCCACCGCGTTACTGGCAACAACTGGCGCGCATTCGCACGGTTGCGCGTGCCATTGCCGCCACTGATGAACCACTGGCGGCGCTGGCAGCTGATTATCACTTTGCCGATCAGGCCCACCTGAGCCGCGATATCCGCCGGTGGCTGGGATGCACACCGGCCATGCTGCGCAGCGACAATACCGGCAACCAGCATCAGCGGGCCATTCATCTGGCCAAACTGAGCGCTCCTGATGC
>JAEWQT010000244.1 GCA_023399105.1 Pseudomonadota bacterium
TGTGGCGGTGAATATCACGGCCTTCGGCAAAGGCGGTTAATAAGCTCTGGTCGCCGGATAAATGCGCCATAATCCGCAGCTCAATCTGGCTGTAGTCGGCAGCCACCAGTTTGCAGCCGGGGGCGGCAATAAAGGCCTGCCGGATCTTGCGGCCTTCTTCCGAGCGGATGGGAATGTTCTGCAAATTCGGATCGGTAGACGACAAGCGGCCGGTGGCGGCCACGGCCTGATGGTACGAGGTATGCACCCGACCGGTGCTGGCAGCGATCATGGTCGGCAGCTTATCGGTGTAGGTATTTTTTAATTTCGCCAGACCACGATGTTCCATTAACAGGCTGGGTAGTTCATGGCCTTCATCGGCCAGTTCCTGCAACACTTCTTCAGCGGTAGAGGGCACGCCTTTCGGGGTTTTTTTGCGCACCGGCAGCTGCAGTTTTTCAAACAGAATTTCGCCTAATTGTTTTGGCGAACTCAGGTTAAATACCTGGCCGGCCACATTGTGCGCTTCCTGTTCTAATTGTTGCAGTCGCTGTTCAATCTGCTGGCTTTGCTCGTGTAATAAATCGGCATCAATTAAGGCACCCTGTTCTTCCATTGCGCACAAGATTGGCATTACCGGCATTTCAATGTCGCTAAATACGCTGGCCAGTTCCGGCGTTTGCTGTAATTGCGGCCATAAATACTGATGCAGACGCAGGGTAATATCAGCATCTTCGGCGGCGTAGGGGCCGGCCACCTCAATGGCGATTTTATTGAAGGTCAGCTGCCTGGCGCCTTTGCCGGCAATCTCTTCAAAGGTGGTGGTTTTATGGCCCAGATATTTCAGCGCTAAGCTGTCCATATCGTGACGGCTGGCGACGGAATCCAGCACATAGGATTCCAGCATGGTATCGAACTGTACGCCGCGCAGGGCAATGCCATGGTTGGCCAGAATGTGCATATCGTATTTCATGTGCTGGCCGACTTTTTTGTGCTGCTCACTTTCCAGCAGCGGGCGCAGTTGTTCCAGCACGGCTTCGCGGTTTAATTGCGCCGGGGCACCGTCGTAATCATGCGCCAACGGTACATAGGCCGCTTTACCCGCTTCCACCGCAAACGATAACCCAACCATCTGGGCGTCTTTATAATTCAGTGCGGTGGTTTCGGTATCGAAGGCGAAGAGTTCGGCTTTTTTCAGCACACTGATCCAGCGCTCCAGCTCGTCTTGTTCCAGAATAATATCGTACTGCACATCGCTTACGGCAGGAGCTGCCGCCGGCTTTGCGGCGGCGTTGGCCGGGCCGGCGGAGGCGGTTAATTCAAACGCCGGGGCGCTGTCTTTACTGCTGTCCGTCGGGTTGCTGAGTTCGGTAATCCAGGCTTTGAATTCCATCGCCTGAAATAAGGCCAGCAGCTGGTCGTTGTTGGCCGGGCTGCTTTGAATATCCGGCAGTGAAAAATCCAATGCTACATCGCATTTAATGGTTGCCAGGGTTTTGGATAAAAAGGCGTCGTCTTTATGTTCTTCCAAGCGTGGCGCAAGGGTTTTGGCGCCACGGAAATCCAGCGTCGCCACCTTATCCAGATTGGCGTAAATATCCTCAAGACTGCCTAACCCTGCGACTAATCCGACGGCGGTTTTTTCACCCACTTTCGGTACGCCGGGAATGTTATCGACCTTGTCGCCCATTAAGGCTAAATAATCAACGATGTGCTGCGGCGGTACGCCGAATTTTTCCTGCACGCCTGCCTCGTCCAGACGGGGATCGGTCATGGTGTTAATCAGCGACACATGGGAATTCACCAGCTGTGCCATGTCTTTATCGCCGGTGGAAATCACCACTTCCTGATTGTGCTGAATCGCCTGATTCGCCAGAGTGCCGATGACATCATCCGCTTCCACACCGTCGATAATCAGCAGCGGCAATCCCATGGCGCGGATAATCTCGTGAATGGGTTCAATCTGTTCGCGCAACTCGTCCGGCATGGGCGGGCGATGCGCTTTGTATTCCGGGTAAATATCGTTACGGAAGGTTTTGCCCTTAGCATCGAACACCACCACCAGCTGCGAGCCGTCAAAGTCTTTCTGCAGTTTGCGGATCATACTGATCACGCCTTTCACCGCGTTGGTGTGCAGACCTTTGGAGTTGGTCAGCAACGGAATGGCATGAAAGGCACGGAACAGGTAAGAAGAACCGTCTACAAGAACGACAGGCCTGGACATATTGGCTTCCCCGGCGGGTGATGAATGGAACAGCAAAGGCGCAGTTTACAGGCGCTGCATAGGCATTTCGACCCTGCCGGCGTACAATAAAGCCACTTTCAGCCAACCGGGGCGCCCGCTATGAAACTCCGTTCTTTTGCTTCCATGCTGTTGTTGCCGAGTCTGTTGTGGTCTGCCTCTGTCTTTGCGGCCAACCCGGCGGACGAAACGGTGATTATTCGCAACGATGGCGATAACACCTATTACGAATACCGTGTGAATGGCGAAATTACCGAAATCAAAGTCGTGCCGAAAAAAGGCCCGGCGTATTATCTGGTGCCCTCCACTCAGGAAGACGGTGAGTTTGTGCGCAAAGACCAGCCGGAAATGCGCGTACCCAAGTGGGTAATCTTCCGCTGGTAACAGCGTCTTCAGGCGGCCGCGTCAGTGCTGCCGCCAGCAACGGTCGTAATCTTTATGTCGGTCTATACCCCGCTCAGCACCGCTGAGCTTGAGCATTTCCTCAGCCGCTTTGCCCTTGGTTCGCTACAGAGCTTTCGTGGCATTACTGCCGGTATTGAAAACAGCAATTTCTTTGTCACCACCGGCACCGGTGAGTATGTGCTTACTTTGTTTGAGCATCATCCGGCTGCGGAAGTGCAGGATTTTGTGCGGCTGGCGCGGCATCTGGGCCAACAGGGCCTGCGGGTGCCGGCGCCGGTGGCTGACCGCCAGGGTGAGTGGCTGCACCAGCTGAAACACAAACCGGCCATTCTGTGCCCGCGCTTACCCGGTGAGCATATTTCCAATCCCCAGCCTGAGCATTGCGCCGCCATTGGCAGCGCACTGGCGCAG
>JAEWQT010000255.1 GCA_023399105.1 Pseudomonadota bacterium
GAACGGTACAGAACAACAACTCCGTGCTGGTGCCTGGCATTATCACGACATGCTGTTTCCCTTTTTTACGCTTAACCAGCAATTGACCGAGCATGGAAAACTTATAGCCGGCTATGAATTTAACAGCGACAAAATCACTCTGGGTTATCACCACCAGCAGCAACATGGCCATATCGCCATCCAGCTGGGTGCCGATGATACCAACCTGCGCTATGCCCGGGCGTTGGAACTGACTCTTCAGGCAGACTACCGCTTTTGATGACGGCGGCCTTCCGGCACCGGTAACAAAGCCTCACAGTTTAGCCGTTGAGGCACAATGACCTTTCCGGTAGTTTCAGGTCACACAGAACAATAACAAGAGTATCAATGTATGTTTGAAGCCCTGACTCAGATCGGTCTGCCCATTGCGTTAATTCTGATTATGGCGGGGGTTGGGCTGGGGCTTACGCCGGCTGACTTCTGGCGGGTATTCCGTGAACCCCGGGCATTTCTGCTCGGTGCTTTTTGTCAGTTTTTATTGCTGCCGCTGATTGCTCTGGGGGTTATTGCGTTAACCGGTTTACAGGGCGAACTGGCCATCGGCTTGTTTATTCTGGCGCTCTGCCCGGGTGGCACCACCTCCAACTTATACAGTTTGCTGGCCCGTGCCGACGTTGGTTTATCGGTATCGCTGACCGCCGTTATTGGCTTTATTACCCCCATCACCATTCCACTGCTGGCGGTCTGGGCCATTGAGTTTTACGGCGATGGCCGCGCGCAGTTTGAACTCCCCATTGCCAAAACCTGGCTGCAGCTGATGATTATTACCGTAGTGCCAGTGATGGTCGGTATGCTGATCCGGGGGCGTTGGGAGCGCTTCGCGCTGAAGATGGAACCCTTTATTACCCGCTTTTCGGCACTGGTGCTGTTGCTGCTGATTATTTCCATCAGCGTTAATCTGGGCAGCCGTATTATTGATTTCGCCATTCAGGCCGGGCCGGCGGCGATTTTGCTGAATGTAACCACCATGGCGCTGGGCTATTTTGCCGGCAAGGCGTTGCTGCACCGGGAGGCGCAGGCGCGCGCGATCAGTCTGGAAGTGGGCTTGCAGAACGGCACGCTGGCACTACTGATTACCACCGGCATTCTGCAAAGCGCCGAAATGTCCGTCGCCCCCAGTATTTACAGCCTGGTGATGTTTGCCAGTGCCACGCTGTTTACCCTGTGGGTATTGCGCCAGGATCGCCGTCGCCGTTTCCGTGGCGCGGCACAATCCTGAATACCGCTGCTGTCTGTGGTTACCAGGGCAGCGGTTCCGCCACGTCCGCCCAGCGCTGGCGCTGATCAATATCGGCCAGCGCATCGCCCAACCGCTCACACTCGCCCACCGCTTTGTTCCAGCGCGCGCGGCGTTCGTTATAGTCAGTAAACTGGTAAAAATCCTGCAGGTCGGGAATACGGCCACCCGGTAAGGTGGCGGCAAATTCCCACGCCGGCGCCACCATAATGGTGCGGCGGTAATGCTCGCGGGCTGCCTGCCGCCAGCGCAGTTTTTTATCAAACCAGCCGCCTTTCGGTGGGCTGGCAAAATAATGCGGATAGAGCACAAAGCCCTGTTGCGGCAGCACGGGTAAATCAAACTGGTAGTCGGTAATGCCACCATCGCGGTAAGTGCCACGCGGAGCGCCGGGAATATCCTGCACGCCGCTGATGGCCACCGGAATGGCGCCGGTAGCAAGAATGGCCGGGGCGATATTCTCCGCTGTCAGGGTCACTTGCCGGGCTGGTAAATGCGGGAAATGCGTTACCGGCGGTTTATCCGGGTGATGAAACAGCACCCGCTCGACAAAGGGCCGCATGGCGCTGCGGCTGACTAAGTTGGAAGCCATGGCGCCGGCCATGCCCAGCATCTGCACCAGCTTTTGTTCGGACGCTCCCAACCCACGGCACCGTGCCACAAGCGTGTGATAGCGCATCACCGGGTTGGCAATAATTTCCTGCGCCCCGGTTTTACCCAGGATTTCCTGCAGAATCACCCGGCAACCGGCGCCCACTTCCTGCGCCGTGGGTTGCAGCGAATACTGCTGCGCCATATAGGCTTCCTGAAAACGGGCGTGCGCCGCCAGTGGATTATTCTGGGCGTAACAGGCCAGCCGCCAGCCGCCGGCCGAGGTGCCCAACAGATGCAGGGGTTCGGTGCGGCCGGCAAACCACTCACTGAGTAAATAGCGGTCAATGGCCGCCAGCGACAGCCATTTGGGGCCACCGGAAGCGCCCAGTACCATGCGAATATCAGCGGCCTGCAGGCCATTGGCGCGGATATGCGCCAACGCATCCACACCAGCGAAAATTTTTAAAGCGGGTTTCATGCCGTATCCGTTCGTCAGTATTCACAGACACGGTTATAAACGGTGTGCGTGACAGATTTAAGGGGCAAAGATGCAAGGAAAGGATTAATGACCGCCGGGAAAGAATAGCTCCCCGGCGGCCGGCGGCGGTCAGACGCGTTCGTACACCACAAAGCTGTAATCGTAGGGGTTGCCACCCTCGGCGGCGAAGTCTTCGCGTACCATTTCCTGCCACACGCTGCGGTCAAATTCCGGGAAAAAAGCATCGCCGTCGACATCGGCGTGCACTTCGGTCAGGTACATACGATCCACCAACGGCAGCGCCTGAATGTAGATTTCCGCGCCGCCGATGATCATGGCCTCGTCCTGGCCGTTGATCAGCCCCAGCTGTTCCGCCAGCGCCTGCGCTGCCGGCAAAGAAGCTACCACTTTTACACTGTCGTTGGCATTGGGCGGTACGTAATCCGCCTGACGGGTAATCACAATATTGGTGCGGCCCGGCAGGGGCTTACCGATGCTCTCGTAGGTTTTACGGCCCATGATAATGGTTTTGCCCATGGTCACCTGTTTGAAATACTTCAGGTCGTTGGGCAGATACCAGGGTAATTTATTGTCGATGCCAATGGTGTGATTGCGGGCCAGCGCCACAATTAAGGAAAGGCTCATAAGGTAAGGCTCACGGCGGATATTCGGTAACAAGAAAGCCGCGATGATAACGAACCAGCGCGGCAGAGGGCCAGCCGGCGCGCAGTCAGACCGCGACCGGTGCCTTGATGTGTGGATGATGCTGATACCCTTCAATCACAAAATCATCGAAGTGGTAATCAAACAAGCTGGCCGGTTTACGCTGAATCACCAGCTTCGGCAACGGCAACGGCTCACGGCTGAGCTGTAAATCGGCCTGCTCCAGATGGTTGGCGTACAGATGCACGTCGCCACCGGTCCAGACGAAATCCCCCACGTCCAGATCACACTGCTGTGCCACCATGTGCACCAGCAGGGCGTAGCTGGCGATGTTAAACGGCACACCGAGGAAAATATCCGCGCTGCGCTGATACAGCTGACAGGATAATTTGCCATCGGCGACGTAGAACTGGAAAAACGCATGACAGGGCGGCAGCGCCATGTTCTGAATTTCGCCCACGTTCCAGGCCGACACAATCAGCCGGCGGGAATCCGGGTTGTTTTTAATCTGCTCCACCACCTGGGTAATCTGGTCAATATGGCGGCCATCGGCGGTTGGCCAGCTGCGCCACTGCGAACCGTATACCGGCCCCAGATTGCCCTCGGCATCGGCCCATTCGTCCCAGATGGAGACACCGTTTTCTTTCAGATAACGAATGTTGGTATCGCCGCTTAAAAACCACAGCAGCTCATGAATGATGGAGCGCAGATGCAGCTTTTTGGTGGTCACCAGCGGAAAGCCTTTGCTCAGATCAAAGCGCATCTGATAACCGAAACAACTGTAAGTGCCGGTACCGGTGCGGTCTTCTTTGAAGGTGCCGTGCTCACGCACGTGACGCATCAGATCAAGATACTCTTTCATGCCTGTTTTCCTTTCGGGTCTGCACTGCGGTAGGCGTGCACCAGCAGCACCGCACCAATAACAATCATCGGAATGCTCAGCAACTGACCACGGCTGAGCCAGCCAAACACATCAAAACCAATGTGCGCATCCGGCTCGCGGAAGAACTCGGCGATGGTACGGAACACTCCGTAACCGAATAAAAACGCTGCCCCCACCGCCTTTTGCGGCCGCGGCCGCGACGAATAGAACCACAGAATCACGAACAGCAAAAAGCCTTCCAGTGCCGCCTGATACAACTGTGACGGATGGCGTGGCAAATCACCGCCACGGGGAAAGACCATGGCCCAGGGTACCGAAGCCGGGTCGGCCACCCGCCCCCACAGCTCGCCGCCGATAAAGTTACCGATACGACCGAACATCAGACCGATGGGCACAAAAGGGGCGACAAAATCGCCCACTTCAAAGAAATTCTTTTTATAACGGTGTCCGAACAGCGCCACCGCAATCAGTACGCCCAGCAAACCACCA
>JAEWQT010000281.1 GCA_023399105.1 Pseudomonadota bacterium
GCGGTAGACAGTGCAGCCGCAATACCACCGGCAGCAATCAGACCGATTACCCAGCCCGGCAGACCAGCAATTTCCGGGTTAGCCAGTACCATGATGTCGTTGTTAACAGTCAGCTCGTTACCGTTCCAGCCACGCTCGGCAGCTGTGTCGGCAAAGTCAGCGTTCTTGTCGTTGTACACCTGGATACGGCCATCGTTGTTTTTGTCTTCGAATTTCACCAGACCGGTTTCTTCCCAGGTCTTGATCCACTCAGGACGTTCAGCGTATTCCAGCGCCGGAGCACTGGTGCCTTCCGGATACACGGTGTTCATCAGGTTCAGACGAGCCATGGAGCCTACGGCCGGAGCAGTCAGGTACAGCAGGGCAATGAACACCAGCGCCCAGCCAGCAGACCAACGGGCATCAGCAACTTTCGGTACGGTGAAGAAACGGATGATTACGTGCGGCAGCCCAGCAGTACCGATCATCAGTGACAGGGTGAACAACAGCATGTTCAGTTTGTTGTCGACGTCAGCGGTGTAGTCCTGGAAGCCCAGATCATTCACAACCTGGTTCAGTTTTTCCAGCAGCGGCAGACCAGACTCGGTGTGAGTACCGAACATACCCAGTGACGGAATGGCGTTACCGGTTAACTGCAGAGAAATAAACACGGCAGGAATGGTGTAAGCAATGATCAGTACCACGTACTGAGCCACCTGAGTGTAAGTAATACCTTTCATACCACCCAGTACGGCGTAAACCAGTACTACGCCGGCGGCAATCCAGATACCGGCGGTGCTGCTGACTTCCAGGAAGCGGGAGAAAGCCACACCGGCACCGGTCATCTGTCCGATTACGTAGGTAACAGAGGCCACGATCAGACAGATAACGGCCACCAGACGCGCACCGCGGCTGTAGAAGCGGTCACCGATAAAGTCGGGCACGGTAAACTTACCGAACTTACGCAGGTACGGAGCCAGCAGCATGGCCAGCAGTACGTAACCACCGGTCCAGCCCATCAGGAAGGACGAGTTAACGTAACCTACCGACAGCAGACCCGCCATGGAAATAAAGGAAGCTGCAGACATCCAGTCAGCCGCAGTTGCCATACCGTTGGCAACCGGGTGCACGCCACCACCCGCAACATAATATTCTTTGGTAGACCCGGCGCGGGCCCAGATGGCGATACCGAAGTACAGTACAAAGGATGCGCCAACAAACAGCAGGTTAATCGCAAATTGACTCATATTCTCACTCCTCGACGCCGAATTCTTTATCGAGTTTGTTCATTCGCCACGCGTAGTGAAAAATGATTGCGATAAAGGTGATGATTGCACCTTGCTGGGCAAACCAGAATCCAAGGTCCGCTCCTCCAACATTAATGCCCGCTAACATCGGACGCAGAATGATGGCAAAACCGTATGACACCAGCGCCCACACAAACAGGCTGCCCAGAATCAGACGGACATTGGCCTTCCAATATGCGGCTGCGTTGTTTTTATCAGTATCCATAACCCCTCCGGATTTATTATTTGAATGCCGTTTCAACCTAGCAGTATGTTGTTAAGGCATGACAGCTAGACATTGGTCTTACCGTGGGGTTAAGGGTTTTTATTGGCTATTTTTTTGTTTAAAAACAATAGGTTGGGTAATTTTTCAATGCTTAAAAACAGCCGCGACCATGGTCTTACAAGGCGTTGGTAGGGGGTGTTCCAGATTGTAAAAAAGCCCGCCGGAGCGGGCCAGAAAACGGCCAGAATTATTACAGCGTCGGCAGATACTGCATCAGATCATCCACTTCGGCGTTGTTGCCGGTCATGATTTTGGAAAAGTCGATATTGGTGCCGGTTAAGGTAATTTCCCCGCCCGGGGTCAGCAGAGGGAAGCCATCGCTAACGGCGGTCCAGCTGGTATTGCCGTTTACGCTTAATGCCGTAATCTGAGGGGCCGGAACATTCGCGTCTGAGGCGGCTCGTTGTTGTTCACGGTCGGTGAGCACCGCGGTGGTGTGCGAAAGCAGGGCTGTCATGATGGGTTATCCCGTTTTGTTGTTGTGGTAAGAATGGCAGTGTCAGAAGGCAGGTTGGCCCACACCTTAGGGCTAGCTGGGTGATTTTATTATTTGGCGCAGCCGGTCTGAACCGGAGCGTTTTTAAGGAGTTTGCATGGGCGATACCGCCGCACTGGCGCTGGCTACCTTGTTTGCCACCGTAAGCCCGATTGATGTGTCGGCCATTTTTGCCGCCATCACTGTGAATGCCAGCCAGCCGGCGCGCCGGCGTATGGCCATCCGTGGCGTGGCCATTGCCACCATTGTGTTGGGGCTGTTTGCCATTATTGGTGACTGGCTGCTGAACGCACTGGGTATTTCGCTGGCGGCGTTGCGTACCGCCGGCGGCATTATGCTGCTGTTAATGGGCATTGATATGGTGTTTGCGCGCAGTTCTTCGGCCAACAGCCCGACCGCGGAAGAGGAAGAAGAAGCCATGGGCAAGCGCGATGTGTCGGTGTTCCCGCTGGCGCTGCCGTTGATTGCCGGCCCCGGCACCATGGGCGCGCTGATTCTGCTGATGGCGCAGACCAAAGGCCATCTGCTGGAACAGTTCACTGTGTTTGCCATGCTGGGCGTGGTGATGCTGCTGACTCTGGTGAGCCTGTTGGCCGCCACGCAGCTGAACCGTTTGCTGGGCGTGACCGGTATGCAGGTGATTACCCGGGTGATGGGGGTGTTATTGTGCGCGCTGGCGGTGCAGTTTGTGTTTGATGGCATTGCCGAAAGCGGCCTGTTGCCGGCGCTGGAGCCACGCTGACGCGGCCGATATACTGCGCCGCAATTATTTTTCCGATCAGGAACCGATCATGTCTGCAACGATGCACTGGCACAAATTGTTGTCTGCCACCCGCTTTGGTGAGCCACAGGGCACGCTGGATCTGGAGCCGGGGCGTACTCCTTTCGATAAAGACTACGATCGCATTATTTTTTCTTCGGCATTCCGCCGCCTGGATCGTAAAACCCAGGTGCATCCGCTGGCCGAAAACGACCATGTACACAGCCGTCTTACCCACAGTCTGGAAGTCGGCTGCGTGGGCCGCTCGCTGGGTACCCGGGTGGGGCGGGCGCTGCGCGATAAATTACCGCTGGGTCTGAACGCCAACGATGTGGGCGCGCTGGTGCAGGCCGCTTGCCTGGCGCACGATATTGGTAATCCGCCCTATGGTCATACCGGTGAAGATGCTATCCGGCATTGGTTCCGCGAAGCCGGTAACGCACATTTTCTGGACGGTTTAAGCCCGCTGGAGCGTGCCGATCTGCAAACCTTTGAGGGCAATGCGCAGGGCTTCCGCATTGTTACGCAGGTGGAATCGCACCGTTTTAATGGCGGCCTGCGTCTGACCTACGGCACGCTGGGGGCCTTTCTGAAATACCCTTGGACGGTGGATTTCGTACAGCGTGGTGAAGCGAAAAAATTCGGCTGTTATCAGACCGAATTGCCGATTCTGCGTCAGGTAGCTACTCAGTTGGGATTGCTGGAATTAAAACCGGATTGCTGGGCGCGGCATCCGCTGGTGTATCTGCTCGAAGCCGCTGATGATATCTGTTATGGCCTGATTGATCTGGAAGACGGTATTGAAATGGGCTTGCTGCAGTATCAGGAAGTGGAAGACCTGCTGCGCCCGTTGCTGGCCGATCATTGGCCGGCGGTACAGACCGAGCTGGAGCAGGCCGATACCTTGCGCCGGCGCCTGCAAAGCCTGCGCGGGCTGGCCATGGAAGTGCTGGTAACCGCGGCCAGTACCGCTTTCGTGCGCCATGAACAGCAGTTGCTGGCCGGCCAGTTGCAGGGGGATCTGATTGATTACTGCCCGGCGCCAGTGCGTCAGGTGGTGGCGGCCGCCAAGCAAATGGCGCGGGAACGGATTTTCCGCGATAACCGCAAGCTGGCGGTAGAAATCGGCTCCTATTCCACATTAGGCACCCTGCTGGAAGCCTTTTTACTGGCGGTACGGGAGCGGGTGCTGGATGGCCAGGCCACCTTCCGTAACCAGCGGGTACTGGAATTAATGGGGCGTTCAGCGCCGCAGAGCGACTGGACGCTGTATGAAGCCTATATGCGTGCCATCGATTTTATTTCCGGCATGACCGATAACTACGCGGCGCAGATTGCCCGGCAGTTTTCCGGTTACCAGCCCGGCCCGGCGCATTTCTGAGTCAGTACCATGAGCATTTCTCCGGTCGCGATTTCTGTTGGTTTGCTGATCTGCAGTAACGTCTTTATGACCTTCGCCTGGTACGCCCACCTGAAAACCATGAACCACAAGCCCTGGGTCATTGCGGCGCTGGTCAGCTGGGGCATCGCCCTGTTTGAATACCTGCTGCAGGTGCCGGCCAACCGCATTGGTTATACCGTGCTGTCAGTGGGGCAGCTGAAGGTGATACAGGAGGTCATTACCCTCAGTGTATTTGTGCCTTTTGCCTTGCTGTATTTAAAAGAGCCACTGAAGCTGGATTATTTATGGGCGGCACTCTGCCTGATTGGCGCGGTCTATTTTGTCTTCCGCAGTGAAATGGGCTGAGCGGAGGCTCGCATGCCTTTACCGTGCCGGTTAGAATGCCGGCCTCATCTGAACAATAAGTGATGGTATGGATATCGATTTTCCCCTGATTTTACTGGTGCTGACTGCCGCTACCGGTATCGTGGCGTTGTTGGATAAAGTCTGGCTGGCACCGCAGCGCAAAGCCCGGGCGCAGCAGCTGATTGCCGATAAGGCGCACCCTGAGGACATTCACAAGGCCGAAACCGAATCCTTCGTGGTGGAGCAGGCCAAGTCGTTTTTTCCCGTGTTGGCCATTGTGTTCGTGTTGCGTTCTTTTATTGCCGAACCGTTTCAGATTCCGTCCGGTTCCATGGAGCCTGGGCTGATTCAGGGCGATTTTATTCTGGTCAGCAAGTTTCATTACGGGCTGCGCATGCCGGTGTTCGGCAATACCTTAATTCCCACCGGTGAGCCGGCCCGCGGCGATGTGATGGTATTTTTCCCGCCCGATGATCCGCGTTATTTCATCAAACGGGTCATCGGTCTGCCCGGTGACCATATTGTCTACCGTAACCGTCAGCTCACTATTAATGGTGAGCCTGTGCCGACTCAGGAATTGGGCGGTGAGCCGTCCTGGCGGCCACAAAAAATCATGGCGCAGGAACAGTTCGGAGATACCAGCGCAGCGGTGCAATGGATGATTGGCCGCTCGCCCATCACGGGCGGGCCGGTG
>JAEWQT010000303.1 GCA_023399105.1 Pseudomonadota bacterium
GCCAGCGTCTGGACCATCACCGCGGTACGCAGCTTGTCGCTGGATGATCTGGACGACACCGCGCAGACCCGTTTTGCCGATGCGCTGGATGCGTTCAGTCATAAAATCTGGCGCACCCGCCGCGCCAATAAAGGCTACAAATACGACGTAGCGATTCTGCACAACCCGGAAGAAGCGCTGCCACCGTCCAACAAAGGCGCGCTGAAATCCTTTGAAAAAGCCGGCAAAGAACTGGGCCTGAATGTCGAATTTATTACCTGGAAAGACGCCTCGCGCATTGGTGAATATGACGCGTTGTTTATCCGTGAAACCACCAAAGTGGATCACCACACCTACCAGATTGCTCAGAACGCCGAAAATATGGGCCTGCTGGTGATCGACAGCCCCACCGATATTATGCGCTGCTCCAACAAAGTGTATCTGCACGAACGGCTGCAGCGTTTCCAGGTCGATACGCCGAAAACCCTGCTGATTATGGGCAACCAACCCTACGATGTGGACGGCTTAATTCACCAGCTGGGCCTGCCCATTATTGTTAAAGTGCCGGATGGCTCGTTTTCCATTGGTGTGGAAAAAGCCAAAGACCGCGAACAGCTGCAGGAAATCATTGCCCGCCTCAGCGAACGCTCGGCCATTCTGCTGCTGCAGGAATACATGCCCACCGATTACGACTGGCGCATTGGCATTATGAATAATCAGGTGTTGTACGCCTGCCGTTATTACATGGCCAAAAGCCACTGGCAGATTTACAACCACAGCGCCCGCTCGCATAAATCCGGCAACGCCGATGCGATGGCGGTAGAAAAAGTACCGAAAAAAGTGGTGAAAACCGCCTTAAAAGCCGCCAAAGCCATGGGTAATGGTTTTTATGGCGTGGATTTAAAAGAAAGTGGCGAGCGCGTGGTGATTATTGAGGTGAACGACAACCCCAGCATTGATATGGGGGTGGAAGATCTGCACGCCGGCCAGATGCTGTACCAGCAGATTATGGGCAGTATGCTGCGTCAGCTAGACGAGCTGAATGGCCGCTGACAGCGGCTGTTCAATCAGGCCTGTTCCAGCCAGCTTTCCCAGCCAGCGCCGGCCTGCATAAAGGCCGCCGGTGCGGCGACTGGCTGATACTGCGCTAACGCTGCAAGAATCTGTTCCGCTGCCTGCTCCACCTGCCCCGGCGCATACCGGTTAGCCACCGCGTATTGTTCGCGGTAACACAAATCATCCGGCACCACCGGCACCGCGCCGGCACTGACTGCTTCCAGTACCGATAAGCCCTGAAATTCATGAATGGCGGTACTCACCACCACTTGCGCCGCCCCCAGCCAATGCTCATACTCGGCACGACTGACCATACCATCGGCGACAATGGCGGCGGAAAATTCGCTGCGGATTTGCTGCAGTACCGGCGGTGTTTTTTCCGCCCGCGGCCCCAGAAGAGCGAGCTTGAAATCAACCTTTTTGCTGCTTAACCAGCGAAGCATGGCGAGAAAATCGTCCGGCTTTTTGTCGTATTCCCAGCGGTGATTCCACAAAATTAACCCCGGAATTTTTTCACCAGCAGCCAGCGGGTTAACCGGCACCGGCAACACCCGGCATTTAGGTTGCAGGCGAGCGCGTAAGTCAGCCGGTTTGCAATCCGGCAGTTTCTTTAATAAAGCATCCACACCGGCCAGAAAGGTAGCGAGATTAAACTGCGAATTAAATAAACATTCATCGGCCGCCAGCGCACCGTACAGCTGCACCATTTGTGGATCAACCGAGTTGTGCTGCCCTTCGCCCTGCGGATAAGCAAACTGATTTTCGTGGAAATAATAGCTGACCGGCACGGCAGCCAGTTGCGGGAATAAGCCTTTAAGGGTGGCGATATCCACCATCGAGGTGGCCAGAATACGCTCGGGTTGCCAGCCGTTTAACTGCGCCGGTAATTCATCCAGCCAGCTGAGCGGATTACCGCGAATTCGCCAGCGGTAATAACGCCCGGGTAATTCCAGCACCCGCCAGTCGGCAGCCAGATTCTGCGTCAGCCACTTTACCCAGCTGGCGTGGCTGTCGGATTTATACGCCGAGAGCAGCAGTATTTTTTTCATACATTAAGCCGCAAATGCGCCTGAATTTCCGCCACCAGCATCGCCGGAACACCCTGTTCGCTTGCCAGTTGCGGCCAGCGGCTGACCTGCTCAGTCACTTCGTCTACGACGTTATTCAGTTTCTGGCGGCTGAACAGCGGACTAAGTGGCTGCAGCGAATACACATCATCGCGGGTAAAGTGATCGCGCTTACCGTTTAAGCTCATCCAATGACTGTTAACCCAGGGGCTGCCCGGTTTATAGCTGTACGCCAGATCATAAGCCGGTGCCAGCGACCATTGTTTTCCGCGCAGGATAAACGCCCAGTTTTTCGCGTGATCGTCGTGATTCCGGGCGACTATGTTGAACACCATACGCCGCAGAATCTGCTCGGCATCGTGCGCCCCCAAACGTAATTGCCGGGCTACCGAAAATAACTCCGCGTAGGAAAAACTGCCGGGCTTTTTATAGTCGACATGCGCTAGCCCATTTAAGGTTTGCACGTGGTATTTTTCATTGCCTTCGCGATCAAAGCGCTGGGTCAGAAAATGCCGCCGCTCGCCTTCGGATAATAAATAGCAGGGCATCATGTCGATGCTGCAAGCGCGGGCCATCTGCGCATAGACATATTCCATCGCACCATAGCCCATAGGATCACCGAAGGTTTCGCGATTGCGGTTATGCTCGCTAACGCCATCAAACTTCATCAGATAATGCCGGAAGCCGGCGGGTATTTTTGCCTGCCCGGAACGGGCCTGAGAAAAATCGTCATTAAACGCGAGTACGGCCTTCGGGCGCGCACCGCCTGCGCTCATCCCCACCGACAATAACGCCAGCATGGCTTCGGCATCATCACGCCCCTGCACATTCAGCGACACCTGAAATTCACTGCGCTGATCAAGAATATCCTGCGCCATCACCACCAACGCATTAATATCCACCTGCTGCGACGCATTCAGACTTTTTAACCGGGTAGCCGGTGCAAATTCCAATGCGCCCATGCCGCGCTTGCCGGTGTATTGCAAACGCTGCAACGGCGTAATGTCCTCTGGACGGCGACCACGGCTGGCCACCCAGGCATTCAGTACCGCATTACCGAAATCATCCGGCAGCGAATCGGCAATCAACCCCGGCAATCCTTTAAAGGTTGCGAAGTCTAACTGTGGAAAACGATAAATACCCGCAGCCAGCGGCATGGTCAGCGGTGCCAATTCTATGCCTGTGCGGATAAATTCCGGGCTGTATTCAAAAGCCCCCACGCCGGTGCTGGTATCAAAACTGACGGCACCCACGTCATAGAGTTGCTCTGCCGCAGCGTACTGTACGCGGATGGCTTCCATCACCATGCGTCATGCTCCTCAGCAACGGCGTCGCCAGAACCGTCAGCCCCCGCTTTACGCAAACCGGACGCGCGCTGGCGGCGCTTACCCTGCAACTTCGCCAGCTGCACGGGCGACAGTGTTTGCGGGGGCAGAAACTGATCCAGCTGAGCCAGCAGATTGAGTGCCTGCAGCAGCGCCACAAAAACCTCCAGCGAGGCCTTGCCCTTTTCCGCCTGCATCACCGCCTTGCGTGTCACGCCGGCACGCTCAGCAATCTGAGTCTGGGTCAGATCCTGATTCAGACGAGCCACCTTAAGC
>JAEWQT010000077.1 GCA_023399105.1 Pseudomonadota bacterium
TCGTGGTGCAGAATTTCCGGAATCGGGCGGGTATCGCCGCTGTAAAAAAACAGCCCCGGCACCTGTAACGCAAAGCTGGAACCGGGCGCGTGGTGACGGGTGGCGTGCAGGCGGAAATTCAGCCCGGCGTGGGTAAAGCCTGCGGTCACCGGCAACAGCTGAAAGGCTTGCCAGAAATCATGCCCGCCTTCGGCCATGCTGCCGGGGTAGGTGGCTAGCCGCTGATGCAGCAGCGGAATTAAGCCCAGCGGCACATAGAGTGGAATGGGGGCGGCGTTTTGCAGCCTGGCCCGCACGGTCAGAATTTCCAGATCGGCAATATGGTCAAGATGGCCGTGGGTGATAAACACGGCGGGCGGCAAACCGCCAAAGCATTGCTGAAAGGCATTTAACGTACCGGGGCCGCAATCAATCAGTAACCGTGGCTGGTTATGCTCACACAGGGTGGCCGCCGAACATCCCATAGCCAGCTCACCGCCACTGCCGGTACCATGAAAAACCAAAGAATATTGTGCTGTGGGCTGGGTCATCCTGGCTCACCAATAAAAATCAGGAGAAGCATTATGTGGCGTCCGAAACTCATGTCCATACCCAGTGCCGCCGAAGCTCTGCCGGGGCGTGAGCAGCCCTTGTTCAGCGTAGCGGCAACGCATTATGTGAACGGCAACCTTATTACCGGTCCGTGCCCGGACGGGCTGGCCGAATTAATGGTCGGCATGGGCTGTTTCTGGGGCGCAGAGCGTAAATTCTGGAGTTTACCCGGTGTGTACTCAACGGCCGTTGGCTATGGCGCCGGCCACACGCCGAGCCCCACCTATGAGGAAGTGTGCAGCGGCTTAACCGGCCACAACGAACTGGTGCGCATCTGGTATGATCCGGCGCAAATCAGTCTGGAAGAATTGCTGATAGTCTTCTGGGAAAATCACGATGCCACTCAGGGCATGCGTCAGGGCAATGATATCGGCACTCAGTACCGATCCGGTATTTATGTGGCCAGCAGCGATGAAGCTGAACGGGCAGCCGCCAGTAAGGCGCACTATCAGCAGCGCTTGCGCCATGCCGGCTACCCGGACATTACCACTGAAATTTGCACCGGCATTGAATTTTACCTGGCTGAAACTTATCACCAGCAATATCTGGCGAAAAATCCCAACGGCTATTGTGGGTTAGGGGGCTGTCCGGTGAGTTTCATGCCCGCAAACTGAGACGTTAAACAGGACAAAATACATTAAGGAAGCCACATGCGAACGCTGGCGATTTATCAGTTAAAAGGTGGGGTCGGAAAAACCACGGCTGCTGTTAATTTAGCCGCCCTGGCGGCTCAGGACGGGTTGCGCACCCTGGTGTGGGATCTCGATCCGCAAGGCGCCGCCGGCTGGATGCTGAACGCCGAAGCACGCCAGCCGCAGCTGCAGCTGTGGCAGCAGCAACAGCCGATCAATCATTTTATTTGCCATACCGAAGTGGAGCGCCTGGACGTGCTGCCCGGTGATATGTCGTTGCGCAAACTGCTGCAATTATTTCCCAAACGCAAAGAAACCCGCGATTTTCTCGCCGCTGCCTTAAGCCAGCTGAGCGAAACCTACGCACTGGTGATTCTGGATTGTCCGCCGTTGTTAAGCCCCACCATGGACGGCGTGTTGCAGGCCGCCGACCGCATTTTGCTGCCGGTTGAACCCTCGGCTTTATCACTGCGCGCCTACCACCAGTTGCGTGAGCACTGCGACTGGGTCAAAAACGCCCAGTGGTTGCCGTTCGCCAACCTGATCGACCGGCGCAAACCCGCCCACATTCAATGGGTGCGTGACACCTTGCCCGGGCATCCGGAGTTTTTACCCACCTTTGTGTCCTGGTCGGCCACCGCCGAACGCATGGCCCAGAACCGCGCGCCGGTGGTGCTGGAACAGCCGGCGACGCCGATGGCCCGCAACTATGCCGCGCTGTGGCAAACGGTGCGGCCATTGCTGAAGCTGGGCTAGGTTAAGACCGTGTGGATCGACAGCCACTGCCATTTTGATTTTGCCGTGTTTGCCGGCCAGCGCGGGCAACTCTGGCAGCAGGCGCAGCAATTCGGGGTGGGGGGGCTGATCATTCCCGGCGTCAGCCGTGTTCAGGGCAGACAATTGCCCGCTTTCTGTGCGGGCAAGCCCTGGCGTTACGCGCAGGGCTTACATCCGTATTTTCTGTCTCAGCATCAACGGGCCGATCTGGATTGGCTGGAACAACAGTTGCGGGATGATCCGGCCGTGCTGGCGGTGGGTGAGATCGGGCTGGACAGTGTCTTAGCCGCTGGTGATAGCAGCCTGCTGCAACAGCAGTGGGATTTTTTCAGCGCTCAGGTGCAGCTGGCACAGCGTTATGGTAAACGGCTGATTCTGCACATTCGTGGCCAGCACGATCAGGCCTGCGCCTTTCTGCGCCACCAGTGTTTTAGCGGTGGCGGCATAGTGCACGCCTTCAGCGGCAGCGAGCAACAGGGCCGGGCCTGGCTGGCGCTGGGGTTTAAACTCGGCATTGGCGGTGCCATGACTCATCCGCGGGCGCACAAACTGCGGCGTACCATCGCCGCCTTACCGGCCGACGCCTGGCTGTTGGAAACCGATAGCCCGGATATGCCCCCGGCGTTCTGGGCCGGCCCGGTCAATAGTCCGGCCGCCATTCCGTTACTAGGCGCCTGCCTGGCGGCGCTGCAGCAATCCGACCTTGGTGATGTTCAGCAGCAACAAATAACGACCTTGTCTGTGCTGTGGCCCGGATTGCCTGGGGCAATACAGGCCAGTCAGATCAACTGAGACGCGCGTTTATCGCGGCGGACAAGAGAGCCGGACAAACCTTATGTGGTTCGCCACAATGAGCTCATACATAAAAAAAGCTGATCAACCGATCAGACCTCACCCGTAATAACTGCCAATAATCATCAGATCAGGGAGCGCTTATGATGTTGAACCACGTATTGGGATTACTCACCAACCCCCGCCACCAATGGCAAACCCTGCGGCGGCAGCACAGCAGCTCGATTGTCGAAGTCTTTATCCGCTATTTGCTGGTGCTGGCGTTAATTCCCACGCTGGCGTTGTTAGTGGGCACCACGCTGGTGGGTTGGAGCATAAACGGCACTGAGCCGGTGGTACTGAGCATTCGTACCGCCGTCCCCATGGCGCTGGTGTTTTATCTGCTGTTACTGCTGGGGGTGGTGATGATGGCCTACCTGATGTTTGGCATGGAGCGCTATTTCGGTGCTCAACCGGATTTCGAGCGCTGTCTGGTGTTTGCCATCTTTACGTCGGTCCCTCTGTTTCTGGCCGGTATCAGTGGCTTGTATCCGCTGTTGCTGTTCAACATTCCGGTGGTGGTGGTGGCGGCCGGTTACAGCCTGTATTTGCTGTACATCGGGCTGCCGGTGTTTATGGACCTTACCCCGCAGCAGGGGGCGAAGTTTGCCACCGCCATTGTCGTGGCCGGACTGGCGGCCTTAATGGGGTGTTTTCTGATCATTGGCTTGGTCTGGATGGGAGGAATGGCGTGGTTGCCCGCCTGAAGTGGCACAAACGCATCGGGTTATGGCGGATCCGGTGCGTTGATTGTTGTCATTTTGTTACAACAGATTGATCATTCTTTCATCAGTGAGTAGCCTCGCTGCCTTCCCATATTTGCTCTGGATGATGCGATGAAAATGTTCAGTGTATTGCTGGCGTGTTTAATATTGTCGATGCCTGCTCTGGCGGCCGTAAGCCCTCAGGAAGCGGCCCGTTTGGGCAATGATCTGACCCCGGTCGGGGCGGAAAAGTCTGGCAATGGTCGTGATATTCCGGCCTGGACTGGTGGTTTGCCTAAAGACACCAGCCATGTTCCCGGTGCTTACCACAAAGATCCCTTTGCCACTGACAAGCCCCTGTTCCGTATTAACGCGGCCAATGTGCAACAGCACCGCCAGCGTCTGACCGATGGCCAGGTGGCCTTGCTGCAGCGTTTTCCGGACCTGTATTTCGAGGTGTATCCCACCCGGCGTTCGGCTTCGTATCCGCAATATGTATACGACGGCATTAAAACCAACGCCACCCGCGCCAACCTGATGAAATACGGTGCCGGTGTGACCGGTGCCACCATGTCGTCACCGTTCCCGATTCCGACCGAAGGGCTGGAAGTGCTGTGGAACCATACGCTGCGTTTCCGTGGCCACTCGCTGGGTTACACCGCCGTAGCATCGTCGGTAACCGCCAGCGGCAATCGCATGGATGTGCTGCGCGAGTATCAGTATTTTATCAACTACAGCGTCCCCGGCGCTCTTCCACAGGATCTGAACAACAATATTTTCTTCCTGAAACGCAAAACCCTGGCCCCGGCCAAGCTCTCCGGCAGCATTACGCTGGTACACGAAACCCTGGACCAGGTGCAGTCGCCGCGTAAATCCTGGATCTACATGCAGGGTCAGCGCCGTCTGCGCCGTACTCCGGACCTGGCTTACGACACCGCTGACATTAACACCGACTCCATCCGCACCATTGATCAGGTGGATATGTTTAACGGTGCGCCCGACTATTACGACTGGGCGTTAAAAGGCAAGCAGGAGATTTATATTCCCTACAACGCTTACCGCGTGCATCAGGGCAACCTGAAACTGGATAACATTCTGCTGGCGCAGCACATTAATCCGCAGCATCTGCGTTACGAAGCTCACCGGGTGTGGGTGGTGGAAGCCAAACTGCGTGTGGGGTTCAATCATCGCTACGCAACCCGTCGCTATTACGTGGATGAGGATTCCTGGTCCATTGTGTACGCCGAAGAGTATGACGAAGACGGTGAGCTGCTGCAGGTAACCGAAGCACACACCATCAACTACTACGATATGCAGGTGGTGTTCCCCACACTGGAAGTCACCTACGATCTGGAAAACCGCCGTTACTACGTCGAAGGCCTGGATAACGAACGCGGTGCCACCATCAACTTCGCTGTAGACTTTAACCCCAACGACTTTTCGCCCAACGCCATCCGCCGCGAGGCCGTGCGCTGACAAGCGCCGGCCCACTGGCTACACTGGGCAGCCAAGCCGCTGCCCGGTAAACCCGTGATTCGTTTTTTATTCCTTTTTATTGTGACGTCGCTGCAGGCTCAGACGCTGCAGGCTGCCTTGCCGGATAATTTCGCCGAGTTATCCGACGACGTACAAGCGGTGATTCTGGAATACCTGTTCTTTCCCGAACAAGCCACGCAGGTATGGGGTAAAGACTTTGAAGCGCCATCGGCGCACCGCATGGTGAAATACCTGGACGACTACCACACCCGGGTCAATATTGACTTCAGCCGCGGCCATATCCGGGTGGAAAGTGAACGCAGCAAAACCCCGCTGGGGGCACTGCAGCACGCCATTGTCGCTACCTTATTAACCCCGGCCGACCCCAATGCCGTGGATTTATTCACCGCCGCTGATATGGGTTTAACCGGCAAACCCTTTTTAACCGGACTGGTGCAGGACCACGAAGGCCAGACCATTGCCAGCCAGTGGCGGGCCGAACGCTATGCCCAATATCTGCTGCAACACAAAGTACAGCGCCGCGGTGCCCGCTACTGGGTGGATATTCCCATGGTGCGCAGTTACCGCCAGCGCAGCGCCGAGCAGTATCGGCAGTTGGTGTATCAGGCGGCGCAGCGCTATGGCGTACAACCGGCGCTGATACTGGCCATTATGGAAACCGAAAGCAG
>JAEWQT010000221.1 GCA_023399105.1 Pseudomonadota bacterium
GCATGGGCATGATGTAATGCCCCGCCGCTGAGCCTGCTCAGCAGTACAGCGCCTGCATTCAGGGCACTGAAAAACCGGCCTCACGAGGGCCGGTTTTTTTATGTACCAGTGGTGCCGGATTACGTTACACTCGCGCCCGGCAGGGATTGCTGGCCTTCTTATCAGTCTGTCCGCTCGTATCCCCGCCGCTGCCGTTTCGCGGCTGATCCATCAGGTTAATCGGCATCCGTTCAGATGCTTACTACACAGACAAAAACAGGGATGAAATATGCGTTGCCCAATCGATTCAAATGAGCTGATCAAAACCCGCTATGAAGCCAGTATTGAAGTGGATCAATGCCCGGCCTGTCAGGGCATGTGGCTTGATCAGGGCGAACTGGAAGCGATTCAGGAAACCCGCGACCACGATTATTCCGCAGAACTGAACGCTCTGCCCAATGTGGTTGCTCAGTCATACCACCTGGCTCAGGCCCGTCATGAAGCCACCTACTGCTGCCCTCAGTGCGATGCGGACATGAGTAAACGCGAATATGGCTATGGCTCACAGGTCATGATTGATGTGTGCCCGTCCTGTCGGGGCATCTGGCTGCATCAGAACGAAATCCAGGAACTGGAAGTATTTTTCGAGCGCAGTCAGGCCGAAACCCGCAGTCTGCGTGACGGCTTCCTGCTCAGTCTGGTGTCGTTATTCCGTCGGGGCTGAGCTTGCTGATGATTCCGTTACGGTATCACTTTTTCGTAAATACAGCTCTGGCCTATGGATACCAGAGTAATTAAGGGAAAGAACATGAAGTTTTTAATCGTCTTGCTGTGGTTGTTGCCACTGCAGCTTTTCGCCTGCGAGTTCAGCCGGTCTGCCAATCAAAACGATTGTAATGATTACTTATGGGCGATTACCCATGGGATCGATGACACCGTTCTTAATGGAGTGAGTTTCGATCAGCGGAATGATTTCAATACGGTTTTTCCGAAGAATGCCTACCGGGATAAGGTGCTGTCTGAACTTATAGCGGCAAAACCAGAAGGCGTGTATTACGTGTCGATAGACTATTTCCCCGGACAAGGCAGTCTGACTCTGAATATTCTGGTGCGGGGTTCGAATGCGCTGATTTCACGGAACATGAGGAATCTGGATGCCTCACCGAGCTTTAAGAACCCTAGTCTTCAGCACGTTAGCTATGAATCGAGTCTGGACGCTATGCGTGCAACTATTACAGTGGATTTATCACTCTGACCCTGTTGTAACAAATCCGGGTGTAGCGCTTATTTAAACCGCATCGATAATTTCTGAATGGTCGGGCCGGTAATAAACGCAATGACAAAAGCGGTCGGCCAGGCCAGTACCCAGGCTTTCAGCCAACGGGCGAAAAAGTCTGGGGCGGCGCCCAGATTGATAAAGGTGATCCACAGGGTCATCAGCACCGATAAGGTGAATGACATCATCAGGGTAAAGACGAGACGTTGTTTCATGATGTTTCCGGAAGTTGTACGGTTTGTCAGGATACGTCAGGAAGGCCATGCCGGTAAGCACACCGGCGGGAACGTCTTTTCCCGTATCTGCAACAATCTTCAGGCGGCGGGGCTGCCCGCCGCACAGGCTCAGTTGGGTTGCAGCAACAACAAATGCTCCGGCGCCACCGGCGCACTCAGATAGGCCAGCCCCAGTTTGTTCAGATAATCCATACGGTCGCCGCGCAACGGGTCTATTTCCGGTTTTGCCACACCGCAGGCTTCGTACAGTTCTCCCAGCCACAGCAGGTACAGGTTGCCTGGTTCCAGCACCAGCGCTGCGCCACCGGCATCGGTGGTCACCTGCTGTTGCAGTTCGTCGGGCAGATTCAGTTCAAACACCACCGGCTGTTCGTCGGTTTTCAGGTAGACGCTGCGGGTGTGCGCTTTTTCACAGGCCCAGAAATACGCCAGCTCTTTGCTCTGGGTAATAAACAACGGGTCTTTGTGGTCGCTGATGTCGTGACCGATGGTGCCCAGGGTTTTGAACTGGCGGGTCAGCAGCTCCAGATCACCACTGCCGTGAAGGCCGTGGGCCTGAATGGAAGGAATGAGGCCGGAGGCGGTGCCGTGATACCAGCGGCCGGTGCAGGCAAAGCCGGATTCAGACAACAGCTGGCGGGCATCCTGCAGGTAAGCGGGGACGGTGAATTCGTTCATAGCAGATTCCACAAGGCAGGCCCACAAGGGGCGTTTGGGCTTAACGGATACAGAAAGGCCGGCATTGTAACAGGTCGATGGCCACGGAATAACCCGCCGCTGCCGGTGATTCAGGCGGTTTGGCGGCGGGCGCGCAGCACACCGTATACCAGTAAGTAGGCTACCGAACACAGTAACGAGGCCGCGGTACCCCAGTGCAGTCCGAGCAGCGGGTAGAGATAGCTGACCGCCAGCGCGTATACCACCAGAGCGCCGATACCATCGGGGTAGTGCTTAATGGTGGTGCTGACCACCGCAGCCCCGTAGCTGATGTGCAGAATCAGCAGCAGTGGAAAAAAACTGACTGGGAAGGCGGCCAGCAGACCGGCCCGTTCCGGCCCCAAAAATTCCGCCAGTCCGGTAATCAGCAGGATGGAGGCCGTGGCGATATTGGCACGAAACAGCAGCGTATTGGTTTTGCTGCTTAAAAAGGCTGCCAGCCGGTTAGCCGGCGGCGCGTTGCGGTTGATCTGGCTTTCCCCAATCTCTTTAAACAATGTGCGGAACAGCAGAATGGCGACCACCACCACGGTTAAAATGACCCAGCGGTTTGCCGGCAAAAACTGCAGAATCAGGCTGCTGACAAAGAAACAGACAAAACCGCTCAGGGTGGCCAGTGGCAACCAGAGAATATCGGCGCGGCGTTTGATTACCTGCCAGTAGCCAAAGGCAAAACAGACGGCGGAGGTGAGGCCGGATAAGGTGTACACCGCACTATGGGCGGCAAATTCCGGGCCTTGTTCCCAGCCAAAAAAATACAGCGCAATGGCGGTGCCCAACGGAAAGCCGGCCAATAAACCGGCATGGCGCGGGCTCATACGTTCGGCCACCCGGGCTAACAGCACCACGGTTAAAAACGTCACCAGAATTTTTGCCACCAGCAACATCGCCAGACTCCGTTATTGAGAAACCGCAGTGTAACACCGGGGCGTAAATACAGAAGGGGCAGCACAGCGCTGTAGGGCTAATGGCGTATAATCGCCTTTTTTTATATGTCGCTGGTATGAAATTAACCGCCCTGATCATTGGCTATGTATGGCCAGAACCCAATTCTTCCGCTGCCGGTAGCCGCATGCTGCAGCTGATTCGTGCGCTGCAGGACAGTAACTACCAGGTGCATTATGGCTCGCCGGCGGAATTCAGTGAGCACGCTGCCGATTTGCCGGCACTGGGGATTACCCCGCAACGCATTACCCTGAACTGCCGCTCGTTTGATGATTATGTGCAGCAACTGAGCCCGGCACTGGTGTTGTTTGACCGCTTTATGATGGAAGAGCAATTCGGCTGGCGGGTGGAAAAATTCTGTCCGCAGGCGTTGCGCATTCTGGATACCGAAGATTTGCATTGTTTGCGCCATGCGCGGCATGAACAATTAAAACAGACAATAAAAGAGCAGGGTGAGGCAGCTCCGTTACCATTATCGGTGGATAACCGGTTTTTATTCAGCGAACTGGCGGTGCGGGAAATTGCCGCCATTCTGCGTTGTGATCTGAGCC
>JAEWQT010000290.1 GCA_023399105.1 Pseudomonadota bacterium
AATCATTGGCCGCCACAATGGCGACCACAACCGGCGTGGTGCGGTTACCCGGCAGCCCGCCGACGCAATGTTTATCCAGCACTTTATCCTGCCCCCAGTCAAAGCGCTGACCACTGTCGACCATGGCCCGGGTGATGGCGATGGTTTCATCCAGGTTAAGACGGTCACCGGCACAGGCCGTCACGAAGGCCGACAACTGAATATCAGAATAATGGCCGGCTTTGATATCGGCAATGATGGCGCTGGCCGCTTCCTGAGTAAAACGCTGACCGTAAATTTTACCGCGCACAAAGGACATGGAATCCACCGGCCGGGCATGACGGAACCAGGCTTGTTCACCATCGGCCGGACAGCCCAGCAGATGCCAGGTCGCTTCGGAAATGCCAGCCTCCTGATGCGACAGCAGGTCGCTGCACACCAGCACCAGGGTGGCGATGGTCTGATGACTGGCGGTGCTGATCTGCACCCGGCTGTGGGCGTAAAAACCTTCCGACATCGCCACATGACAGTCCTGACGCATATACACCACCGGTTCCTGATGGGTATTAATGCCCAACCGGCGCAGATGCAGATAATCGAAGAGTGTTTCCATAAATTCTCCAGAAAGTACTGCCGAGTGTAGTCAGCCGCTGCACAAAACGCCTTGCGGTACATCAACGAACCTACGTTGGTGGTTTCCCATTGGCGGCCCCGTCTGCCAGAATGAAAACGATTTTAACGGTACAGGGAATTCAGAATGCATAAACCGTTTCAGGTTCAGTTTATTGGTGCCACCGGTACAGTAACCGGCTCCAAATACCTGGTGACTTATGATCGTCACCGTCTGCTGATTGATTGTGGCTTATTTCAGGGCATTAAAAACGTCCGCAAACGTAACTGGGCTGAATTACCCTTTCCGGCCGATCAGATTGATGCGGTGTTATTAACTCATGCGCACATAGACCATTCTGGTTTTTTACCGGCATTAATGCGACGCGGTTTTCACGGCCCGGTGTACAGCAGCAAAGCCACGCACATGCTGTGCAAAGTGTTGCTGCCGGATGCCGGTTTCCTGCAGGAAGAGGATGCCCGCTATGCCAATAAAAAGAAATTCAGTAAACACGAACCGGCTGAACCCTTATACACCGAAGAGGATGCCCGCAAAGTTTTAAAGCAATTTAAAACTGTTGAACGTGATGAAATACTGCATTTACCCGGCGGCATGACCGCGACCTTTTCCCCCACCGGCCACATTCTTGGCGCCTGTGCCATCCGGCTGGAATATCAGGGTAAAAGTATTACCTTCAGTGGTGATGTCGGGCGCAGTAACGACGCTATTATGTTTCCGCCGGAACCGCTGCAGGAAACCGATTATCTGGTGGTGGAATCCACCTACGGTGATCGCCTGCACCAGGAAATAGACGCTGAAGAAGCCATTGCCGATGTGATTAACCGCACAGTAAAACGTGGCGGTATTGTGCTGATGCCAGCCTTTGCCGTGGGGCGGGCACAGTTAATTCTGCATTATTTACAGCGTTTGCGTGATCAGCAGCGTATTCCGAATATTCCGGTATTCCTGAACAGCCCGATGGCCATCCGCGCCACCAATATTTTCTTCGACCTGCACGAGCAGCATAAACTCACTGAGGAAGACTGTGCGCGCATGGATGATATGACCATTTATGTGAAAACCACGGAAGAATCGATTGAATTAATGGGGCGTAAAGAACCCTGCGTGATTATTTCTGCCAGCGGCATGGCCAGTGGAGGTCGGGTATTACACCACCTGAAAGCCCTGGTCGGCAACCCGCGTAACAGCATTCTGTTTTTGGGTTATCAGGCCCAGGGTACCCGGGGTGCCAGTCTGATTAACGGTGCCGAGGCCATTAAAATTCACGGTGAATACCATGCCGTGCAGGCGGAAATTGCCAATCTGGATGCGCTGTCCAGCCATGGCGATTACCGCGAAATCTGCAACTGGCTGAAACAGATGCCGGGCCATCCGCGTAAGGTGTTTATCACTCATGGTGAAGCCGGCGCCGCCGACTGCATGCGCCAGCATCTTCATCAGGCCTTTGGCTGGGAAGCCGAAGTACCCGAGTATCTCGATACCTTCGAATTGTAAAAATCTGGCAGCGACGGCCAGTTCCGCTATAGTTGCCTGCAGTTTTTCCGCTGCCGGCAGCTGTTATGAATATTCTGTCCGCCTTTACCGCCTACCCGCTGCCACCCGGTTACACCACCGGTACGGCTGGCCGTGATGCGCCGCGGCCGGAACCTGTTAATCCACACCCCGACACAGCCCGTACTGAAGCAGTCAGCACCACCCGCAGCATCGAATACCTGCCCGCACGGCTGGATGAAGACGAGCTGATGCGCCAGGCCGGCACTGCCCCGGCCGCTGATACCCCAGAACCCTTACGCAGTTTTCTCACCACCGTCAATGCCGATGGCGAACGCCGGCTGGGCCGTTTTATTGACGTACAGGCCTGACGCCAGCCATTTCTTTGCCTTTCCAATCTCCTGGTTTTTCCAGCGGCCATAAAAAAACCGCCGCGGTTTGTACCGGGGCGGTTTTTTTAGCAGGCTTTAAGCGACCGGATTACGCCGGTTGTTCAACACCTTTCATGGTCAGCTTGATGCGGCCTTTCGGATCCACATCGGCCACGTGTACGTTCACGATCTGACCTTCTTTCAGGTAGTCAGATACGTTTTCCACGCGCTCATCGCTGATCTGGGAAATGTGCAGCAGACCATCTTTACCCGGCAGTACGGTAATGAAGGCACCGAAATCAACGATCTTGCTGACTTTACCGGTGTAGGTCACGCCCACTTCGATATCCGCAGTGATGGCTTCGATCATGCCGCGGGCAATATCGGCCGCTTCTTTGCCAGCGGCAAAGATTTTGATTTCGCCGTCGTCATTGATGTCGATCGCCGCACCGGATTTTTCGGTGATGTCACGGATGGTGGCGCCACCTTTACCGATCACTTCACGGATTTTGTCAGACGGGATCTTCATGGTGGTCATGGTCGGAGCGTTGTCGGCCAGCTGCTTACGCGGCTCGGCAATCACTTCGTTCATCTGCTCCAGAATGTGCAGACGGGCCGCCTTGGCTTTTTCCAGGGCGATTTCCATGATCTGTTCGGTGATGCCTTCGATTTTGATGTCCATCTGCAGCGCGGTGATACCTTCATCAGTACCCGCTACTTTGAAGTCCATGTCGCCCAGGTGGTCTTCATCACCCAGGATATCGGTCAGGACGGCGAACTTGTCACCTTCTTTCACCAGACCCATGGCGATACCGGCAACCGGTGCCTTGATCGGTACACCAGCGTCCATCAGCGCCAGAGAGGCACCACACACAGACGCCATGGAAGATGAACCGTTGGATTCAGTGATCTCGGATACCACACGGATGGTGTACGGGAACTCTTCAAAGCTCGGCATCATAGCGGTTACACCACGACGGGCCAGACGACCGTGACCGATTTCACGACGACCTACCGCACCGATACGACCGGCTTCACCCACTGAGTAGGGTGGGAAGTTGTAATGGAACAGGAACGGGTCAGTGACGGTACCAAACAGGGAATCCATCATCTGTGCATCACGGGTAGAACCCAGGGTGGTCACGACGATGGCCTGAGTTTCACCGCGGGTGAACATGGCGGAACCGTGAGTAGTCGGCAGTACGCCGGTTTCAATGGT
>JAEWQT010000318.1 GCA_023399105.1 Pseudomonadota bacterium
GCCCTTACAACCCCGCCATGTCAGCCTGGTGAATATTCTCGGCAGTGTCGTGCAGGGCCTGCCGGAACTGGGCGTTACCTTAAAAGGGGTGGCCGCCCTGGTGACCACCAAACCGGAGAAGAAAAAATCCATCGGCTTATTGCTGGAAAAGCACGCCGCCCGTCAGCCCGACCACATTGCCATCCGCTACCAGAATATTACCTGGACGTATCAGCAGTTAAACGACGCCGCCAACCGCATTGCCCATGTATTAATCAGCCAGGGTATTGGCAGTGGTGATGCCGTGGCGGTGATGCTGGAAAACCGCCCGGAAAGCCTGATTGCCGTAATGGCCATTGTTAAACTGGGTGCCATTGCCGGCATGATCAATACCTCGCAACGCGGTGAAGTGCTGGAACACAGCCTTAACCTGATTCAGCCCAAAGCCATGCTGGTGGGTGAAGAAATGCTGGATAACCTGGCCACCGTTGAACACGCGCTGCCGCGTCAGTTAAAAGACCGGCTGTATTATGTAAAAGACAGCGGCCAGCGCGACTGCCCGGTGCATTATCAGGATCTGCATCAGGCCTGCTCACAGCAGCCCGACAGCAACCCCGGAACCACCGCGACAGTACAGATGCATCAGCCCTGTTATTACATTTTCACCTCCGGCACCACCGGCATGCCGAAAGCCTCGGTAATGACCCATTACCGCTGGTTTAAATCCATGGCCGGTATGGGCCTGGCATCGATGAAACTACGCAAAAACGACGTGCTGTACGTCAGCCTGCCGCTGTACCACAACAACGCCTTAACCGTTTCTATGGCGGCGGTGCTGGGCGCCGGTGCCTGCATTGCCATTTCGCGCAAATTCAGCGTGTCAAAATTCTGGGACGAAATCCGCGCCCACGACGCCACCGCTTTTTGCTATATCGGCGAACTGTGCCGTTATTTACTGAATACCCCGGCCAGCGACAACGACCGCCAGCATAAAATCCGCGTAATGATCGGCAACGGTTTACGCCCGGATATCTGGATGGAATTCAAACAGCGTTTCGGTATTAAACACATCAACGAATTTTACGGCGCCAGCGAATGCAACCTGGTCTTCACCAACGCCCTGAATCTGGATAAAACCGCCGGTATCTGCCCGCTGTCGTACAACATCGTCGCCTACGATATTGAAAACGACGAACCGCTGCGCAATAAAAAAGGCTTTATGGTGCCGGTAAAAAAAGGCGGCACCGGCCTGCTGATTACCGAAGTGAACGACAAACAACCCTTCGATGGTTACACCGACGAAGAGGCCAGCCAGAAAAAATTATTCCGCAACGTATTCAAGAAAGGCGACTGCTGGTTCAACACCGGCGATCTGGTGTTAAACCAGGGCTTCAAGCACGTCGCCTTTGCTGACCGCCTCGGGGATACCTTCCGCTGGAAAGGTGAAAACGTCGCCACCACCGAAGTGGAATCCATCCTGATGGAGTTCGACGACATCGAACACGCGGTGGTGTACGGCGTGGAAATCCCTCACACCGACGGCCGCGCCGGCATGGCGGCCATTACCCTGAAGCCCGGCGCCACACCGGACCGGGGCGCCCTGGCCCGCCATTTGCGCGAAAAATTACCCGCCTACGCCATTCCGCTGTTTTTACGCCTGCGCGAACAGGAAGAAGTGACCGGCACCTTCAAATACCGCAAGGTGGAGCTGAAAAACGAGGCCTATCACCTGGATAAAGTGACCGACCCGGTGCTGCTATTGATGGGTAAGCAGGCGGCTTACGAAGCGCTGACGGCGGAGGTGGAAGCCGCCATCAATACCGGGGAGATCAGTCTGTAACGCCTGACTGGCTTGCTTTTTCCGCGCAGCTTGCCAGCCCTGCCGGGCTGGTTGGCTGACACTGCGCGACAGCTGGTTTAGCCGTCACTGCGTGACGGCTTTTTGCGGCCTTCGGCCGCTGGTATTGCAAGGGGAGGTATCCCCTTGCGAACCCCTCAGGCCCGCGTTCCAGCTGATCCTTGATGAAAAAATCCGCTAACGCCCACGGATCGTAAGGTACATCCTGTACCACGATCCTTGCCCGGCATCCCGCCGGGCATGGCTACCGGCTTTTTTCAGCGGCGGGCTGGCCCGATTGGGCCGGTAAAACTTCAGCGGCTATGCCGGTAAGGTTTTCCTGGGTGCGCTACGCGCACAAAAGGCTAAAAAATTATTTCCGGCCGGAGGCCGCTAAAACACTTTCAGGTTGCTGCGGTTGTTTCGGCCCATTCGTTCCAGCCCGACGTTTGGCAAAGCCAATAGCATCGTTTGGATGGATCCAAACGAGTGGCCAGGGGCATGGATGCCCCTTGGCCGCGTATGCTCAATTGGGTTTGGTAAACGAGGAACCAGCTGGAACGCGGGCCAGAGAGGATTGTAAGGAGACACTTCTCCTTACATTGGGGCGCAGGGGGGGAGCCCCGCATCAGGCCGCCGTTGGCGGCCTGTCCAGCGGCCAAAGGCCGCAATGGGCTGTCACGCAGTGGCAGCTAAACCAGCCCAACGGGCTGGCACCCGATATCAGGGCAGCTGCTCGCTGATGCGCAGCGTCAGCACACCTTCATGCTTGTTGCTGACCCCCGTCAGCTCCGCCTGCCAGTCGCCACTCTGAGCGATGGGCTCCCCCGACAGGGAAATCCGTGCGGTAACGGTTACCTTCGCCGCACTGCTCAGGTTCACTCCCGGCACCATGGCCTGGCTGTCGTTCAGGGTCACCAGCTGCGGTAAATCGGCCAGCGT
>JAEWQT010000319.1 GCA_023399105.1 Pseudomonadota bacterium
TCGTTATCGCCGGCAATTAAATAAAACCAGCCCTGTTCAGTGACGCCGGCAGCCCAGTAGGTGCAAGGCAGCGGGTGTAGTGGCTGGCGGCCACATAGTCAGAACGCAGGGCAAAGGCTTTTTCCGGGTGGTCATTCCACAGCTCGCCGGTGGTGTTGGCGGTGTAGCCGATGCCCTGGTTAATGAGCTGATGGTTCCAGGGGTCGCACACACAGAAGGTGTCCACGCCCACGTTCAGGTCTTTGTATTCGTTACCCACGGAGATGCACTGACCGTTCAGGTTCAGGCGCGCCAGAATGCTCATGGCCACCGGCTCGCTGTTAATGCCGGCGGTCATCAGGTAGGGCATGGGGGTAAGAATATGGCCGCCATCAATACCGCCACGGGCAGAGCCCAGTACCAGGTTGTCGCGGGTGGTGCCCCAGGACGATTGCTTCAGCACCTCCACATCGGGCATGCCGTGTTTAGCGAACAAGCCTTTTTCCAGCGCCACAAACAACGGCGCGGCATCGGTTAAGGCAATAAAGCCCAGTTTCGCTTTGGTGGTTTCTGGTTTGCCGTTGCCGGCGTGGGCACGGCTGGCGCTCAGCATTGCCGGCAGCATGCTGGTACCGGCAGCGGCGGCCATGCCTTTTAACAGAGTACGGCGACTGAGGTTGGCGTGGTTGTCTTGGCTCATGGTGGCTCTCCTGGCATTGCTGAATAGGTTCCGGCACCGGGGCATAAAAAAACCCACAGCCAATACCCGTGAGGGGGAATTGGTGTGGGCTTCATTGCCGTGCCAGCAACCGGCATTGGTTGCTGACTGAAAGGTGCCTGAGTGGAATCTCTGGTCTTGGCACTCAGGTATTGCCAAAGTTGTGCCAGTTTTTACCAGCTGGAGAAAAACCTCCGCTATTGCGGTGAACAGCCGCTGTTGACCGTAAAAATGTCGGCCAGGGCTGCTGCAATCGTGCCTTATTTGCGGCCATGACTGTCATTCGTTGCACCAGAGTGGTGCCGCAGCGATGCCATGGTGGGTAACCCTTTTGCCTTACCCCGGTTTCTGGGACAATACCCGACTAATTCGGTCAGCTGATCTGACCCCCTTGCACGACCAGCCATGAAGACAGCCTTATGAACCAGCCCGCCCAACGCCAAGCCGATGCTCCGCATCTGTTTTCTTACTATCCCTATTGGGCCGAGTGTTTCGGCACGGCGCCGTTTCTGCCCATGTCGCGGGCGGAAATGGAACAGCTGGGCTGGGACAGCTGCGATGTGATCATCGTTACCGGCGATGCCTATGTAGACCACCCCAGTTTCGGCATGGCGGTGCTGGGGCGCTTGCTGGAGAAGCAGGGCTTCCGCGTCGGCATTATTGCGCAGCCGGACTGGAACAACCCCGAAGAGTTTATGAAGCTGGGCAAGCCGAACCTGTATTTCGGTATTACCGCCGGCAATATGGACTCGCTGATCAACAAATACACCGCCGACCTGAAAGTACGCAGCGACGACGCCTACACGCCGAACGGCGAGCCGGGTAAGCGCCCCGACCGCGCCGTAATTGTGTATTCGCAAAAATGCCGCGAAGTGTACAAAGACGTGCCCATTGTTATTGGCGGAATCGAAGCCAGCCTGCGCCGTATTGCCCAGTACGATTACTGGAGCAACCAGCTGCGCCGCTCGGTCATTATTGATTCTGGTGCCGATATTCTGCTGTATGGCAACGCCGAACGGGCGCTGGTAGAACTGACCCACGCGCTGGCCGCCGGCAAAACCCTGGACGAGTTAAAAGACCTGCGCGGCACCACCATTGTGCGTGACGCCACCCCGGAAGGCTGGACGGAAATTGACTCTACCCGCATCGACTGGCCGGGGCGGTTGGATGAAATTCCCAACCCCTATGAGATGAAAGATACCGCCAGCATGAGCTGCAGCACCAATAACGATGCTGCTGAAGCCAATGATGTGATGCCGGTAAAAATTATTCCGCTGCCGCTGCAACGCAAAATCGACCACGACGAAAGCAAAACCGTTATCCGCCTGCCGTCGTTTGAAAAAGTGCGCAACGACAGCGCCCTGTATGCTCATGCCTCGCGCATTCTGCACCAGGAATCCAACCCCTATAACGCGCGGCCGTTAATTCAGAAACACGGCACCAAAGAAGTGTGGGTAAACCCGCCACCGATTCCGCTGGAAACCGACGAAATGGATTCGGTATTTGGCCTGTTTTATCAGCGTGTACCGCACCCAAGCTACGGCGACGCCAAAATTCCCGCCTACGATATGATCCGTTTTTCGGTGAACATTATGCGTGGCTGTTTCGGCGGCTGTACCTTCTGTTCCATTACCGAACACGAAGGCCGGATTATTCAGAACCGGTCGCAGGAATCCATCCTCAACGAAATTGAAGAAATCCGCGATAAAGTACCGGGCTTTACCGGCACCATTTCCGATTTGGGTGGCCCCACCGCCAATATGTATTTCCTGCGCTGTAAGAGCGACACCATTCTGCGCAGCTGCCGGCGTTTGTCGTGCGTGTTTCCGGGTATCTGTAAAAACCTGGAAACCAGCCACAAACACACCACCGAACTGTACCGCGCGGCGCGCAAAATTCCGGGTATTAAGCGCATTGCCATCGCTTCCGGCCTGCGTTACGACCTGGCCGTACAAGACCCGGAATACGTGCGCGAACTGGTTACCCACCACGTGGGTGGCCTGCTGAAAATTGCCCCCGAGCACACCGAAGAAAACGTGCTCAACAAAATGATGAAACCGGGCATGGGCACTTACGACAACTTCAAGCGTATGTTTGATAAGTTCTCGAAAGAAGCCGGCAAGGAACAGTACCTGGTACCGTATTTTATTGCTGCCCACCCGGGTTCGGAAAATAAAGACATGATGAATCTGGCGCTGTGGCTGAAACGCCAGAAAATGCGCGTCGACCAGGTGCAGACGTTCTACCCGTCGCCGATGTCGCTGGCCACCGCCATGTACCATTCCGAGCGCGATCCGCTGCATCGCATGAGCTATAAATCCGACAAGATTTATATTCCTCGTGATTTAAACCAGCGCCGCGTACAGAAAGCCTTTTTGCGTTATCACGACGCCAAAAACTGGCCGTTGCTGCGCGAAGAACTGAAAGCCATGGGGCGTACCGATCTGATCGGCAGCGGCCCTAATGCACTGGTGCCGGCGGAAGAAACCGCCATGTTGAAAAACAGCAAACGGCCGGGCTTTAAGCCGGCTGGTAAGCCGGGTAGTAAACCCGTAGCGGCGCGTAAGCCGCAGTCACCGGGTGCGAAGCGCCCGAAGCGCTGAATGTGTGAAGGGATGACGGGCATTGGTGTCTGCGGACTCAGGCTGCCAATACTCGTTGTTCAATTTGCAAATGCTCGTTGCTCAATGTGCAGGCTGGGATTCGTCAGAGCAGGGGCAGGCTCTCTTATTAAAGCCTACCCAGCCAATACTGCGGACGCCGGCGTTCATGAGCTACAGCCAGAATCTGGAAGCCTGATTGACTCTCTCGGTAAACGATAGATAAGGGAAATCTGTGAAGGGGGGCTCTGCGAATATCAGGTGGCAATTCGACTTGCCACGCTTTGGGTGAATTGCCAACCAAATTGGCCAGAGTCTCGAACTCCTCTATGAGGGCGCTACCCAACCCTGGAACGGCTGATTCGTAATAACCAACAGACTCCAGAAACTCGGCCTCCGTTGCCGGGTGAAAAGAGTAGTTCATTTGACCAGTGCCCTGGCTTTCCTCATAACATCTTCACCAGACACAGCCTGAACGGTGCCATTGTCGAGCTCTGCGGCTCTGCGTTTTGCTTCAAGCAACCAATCGGATTTGAGCTCCTCCTCTGACGGAGATTCCAGACTCAGGACTAGTCGCTGGATCAGGTGCGCTCTCTCTTCTTTGGGCAGATGAAGCACTTGATCTTCAATTTTCTGGAGATTCATAGACAAAACCTCTTGTTCACGTTTCGACCAATTCTGACACGGATGGGTATCAGGTACCACGTTTTGGATTATCTGCTTTAACGGTTTGTTGGCAGGCCTACCGATTCATAGAGCTGTGTGCTGCTTAAGTTTGAGCTCTAACCCGCCGTTGTCTGTTTAACCTAAGGGCCATATCAAACTTGGAGAGATTACACTGTCTCGCTTATGTGCCAAAGTAACATAAGAGGTGTTTGTTGAAACCTTTGAGCCATAATGCCGGTGTGCTGGCTTAGCGTATTAGGAGATAAGCGTATGGCAACTACCTCGCCCAGTATCACCATTAGAGTTGATGCAGAAACTCAGGATCTGCTCACCCAGGCAGCTGCGCTGGCCGGTATGTCCAGCCTCAGCTCATTTGTTCTGAATGCGGCCATTGAAAAGGCCAGGCAGGTCATGGAGCGTGAGCAGGTTCTGAAACTCAGCCGTACGGACGCGGTAATGCTGATGGACGCGCTCGATAATCCAACGACGGTGAATGCAAAACTCAAATCAGCGGCCGAGCGTTACGAGAGCAAAACGCAGTAATGTAAACGGTACTTCTCGACAAAAATAAGCACGACAGGAACCGTTTTAATTGTGGCATCGAAGCGCTTAACAATTACTTAAAGGTCATGGCGAGTCAGCAAGCCAAAAAAGACAACACACGAACGTTCGTGTTGGAAGATGATAACAACAACGCTCATATCATCGGCTTTTATACGCTGACGATGACCCCCATTGATTTAAAAGCCTTGCCTGAAAAACTACAGAAG
>JAEWQT010000011.1 GCA_023399105.1 Pseudomonadota bacterium
GCCCGGTCAAAGGCCTTAAGGAAAGCTTTCAGCAATTGGTCGGCATTATCGGCGCGCAGATACAGGCCACCGGTTTCCAGAGCAATTTGCTGCAATAATTTCTGATCAGCACCGTCAGACAGTGCCAGTGTATGAATACGTGCACCAGCTTCCACATAAGCCGGAATCACCTCATTCAGCAAGCGTTGGCGCTGCTGTTCATCGGTATCAGCAGGGGCGCCCGGCTCACGCATATCAATACGGCCATCGGTCAGCAGAATCAGGCTGTGGCGATAACCGCTGTCGGCAGCCACTTTCCAGCGCGCCCGCTCCAGAGCGTCGGTCAGATTGGTATACAAGCCCACAGAATTGATCTGCCGGGCTTTGTCTTTAGCCGCTGCACGCCAGTCATCATCCACCGCTGCCAGCGGTACCAGCATGTTGACGTAACGGCCAAACGTCCAGATGCCGGCCTGCGACCCCTGCGGCAATAACTCAACCAGCAAATTAACGGCGGGAATGCGCAGACTGGCCGGATCGGTTTCCTTCATGCTGCCGGAAATATCCACCAGAATGCGGACATCAGCAGGCAGTTCAGCCGGTTCCTGAGCCTGGGCAATGGAAAAACATGACAGGAGTGATAGCAGGATCACCCCCGACAGCCAACGATGTTTTAACATGATTGCTCCCGGGGGAAAGGCAGATTACAGATTGGATTCGAGTACGCGACGGCCTTTTTCGGTAATGTGCCAGCGCACACCGTTCTTACCACTGACCTTGCCGGCCAGGCTGCGGGTTACCAGCACGTGCAGAGTCTTGAGAATGGTGGACTCTTCTTCGTTAGCTTCACGGCAAACACCACCCAGTGAACGGAAAATAAAACGACCACTGGACAAAATTTTCAGTACTTTGGCCGAAGTAACATCCAGCTCATCATTCAGATGGGTCAGTTCGCTGCTGTCCGAATCCTGCTCGCCATCCTGTTCGGTTTCGGTATCGATCAGGGGCAGTAATTCGCTCTGCATGATGCGCAGATTCTGCTGCACTTCTTCCGAACGTGCTTTGGCCACCTGAGCTTCATTGAGAATACGATCGGACAGGTTGTCGATGAAGAATCGACTCACCAGTGCCGCAATCAGACAGAAACCGGTAAAAATCAGTAATCGTGACGGATCACCCTGGCTTTCCAGCACCAGTTCACTGTTGACCATGTCGAGAATAACCGGCACCAGGAAGGATGCACCGACACCCACCACCAGAAAGCGTGGCAGACTTGCAGCATCCGGGTCCTTGTCACCATACAGGTAATAATTGACCAGACCACCAAAAATGCCTGCCAGCAGCATTACTGTTGCCAGAATAAAGATATGATTTGCCATCTTGCCGAACCTCTTATCCATCAGATAGTCAGAAACTTCTGATCTGATTACTCCACGGAGGAATACCCCAATGTACCCCAGTTTCCCGGACGTCCCGCTGACTACAGCAGACCCGGACACTTCTGCATTAAAATTAGCAAACTTTTATGGGTTAGCCAGAAAAGTAATAAAAAAAGATAAATTTGTTCATTAATAGAAAAACGACTGTTTATTAAGTGGTCGTTTTCTGTTGTTTTACACCTCCCGTGCCGGTTTTTCGGTTGCAGTTCCCGGCTGACGCCAGCGGACAATCGCCTGCCGCAGCGCCTGCAGCAGCAACCCCAGACACAGAGCCGCCAGCAACCACAACAATGCCGGCTGCGCGAGCACCGGCTGACCTTCCATAATGTTCAGCAGCAGAATAAAGATGGCCGGCGCAAAATGCACCGATCCTGCTGCAGCGGGTGCCGGAGTAAACAGAATCACCGCACCGGGAATGCGCAAAAAACGGCGCCAGTTGCTGTGTTCCGGCAGCCAGAAAAACATCTGGTTCCAACACCAGTAACCCACCAGTGCAAACGCCAGATACAACAACCAGTACGGCGCGAAAGTAATCAGGCTTTCCATATGATGTGGTCCTCCCATTCCTCTTCCGGCACCTGGTCATCGGCAACGCCTTTGCCGCGCAGCGAGATATCGGCCGCATGCACCGATTCCGGATCACCGGATATCAGCGGGTGCCAGTCAAATAACGGCTTACCTTCCGCCAGCAAACGATAGGCACAGGTTTCCGGTAACCAGCGGAATTGTTCCGCCTGATCCGGTGTTAACCACACACAACTGGGCACTTTGATATGACGGGTTTCATAGACCGTACAGCGACAGCTGGGCTGATCCATGTAGCGACAGTACACGTCGGTGTAGTACACATCGCCGGTGTCTTCGTCTTCCAGTTTTTGCAGACAACAACGGGCACAGCCATCACACAGCGACTCCCATTCTTCCTTGCTCATTTCACGCAGGGTTTTGGTCTGCCAGAAAGGTTGCGTGCTCATTCTTTATCCATCTTGCAAAATAAATCCGGCAGATTATTTTCCCGCGGCGGCGGTACCTGCAGGTAAAAGCCCTGCTCGTCCATTTGCTGCAACACCTTGGCGGCGTCAGCACGGGCCAGTTTTTTATCGGCGCTCAGCATAAGAGTCATTGCCAGCTCGGGCTTACCAAAGGTTGCCAGTAAAGCCTCCGGCACCCGGCTCAGGCCATCCTTACGGCTGACATACAGATAGGCTTCATCCATTTTGCGGCTTTTATACACATCACACAGAACTTTAGTCATCGACAGAATTTCTCAACACAGGCTGATGCTTTAACTCCTGCAGGAGTTGCAGCAAATAATCCCCGATTTCGGCCTGTCGCCAGCCCCGTAATACTTCGGGCAGGCGATAAGGACCATTCGGATAGCCGGAGCGCAGCAGCGCTTCCAGCGCTTTTTTATTGGCCAGTAAATCCGGCGGAATCTGTAACGCCTCGGCTTTGCTGTTCACGGCATCGCGCAAGGCTTTAAACCACTGTCCCGCATGCGGGGTTAAGGGTTTATCCAGCACACTGGGCCAGAGTTTTTTATCCAGCGCCAACACCTGATTGACGATGGCAATGATGTCTTTGCCATCGTTACGGATGGCACTGCCCTTCAGGCCTGCCCGGGCCAGCTGATCATTGGTGGCCGCCTTAAAACGGGCGATGTTCCACAGGGTGTTATCGTCCACCACTTTACCACGCGGCACATTGCGCTGGCGGGCCTGCTTTTCGCGCCACAACGACAACTGCTGCAACAGCAGCAACTCTTGCGGCCGCAGCTTCCAGGCCAGTTTGATGCGCCGGTAATAAGCGTTGTGCTGATCAGACTGCTCCGACAACACCAGCAGACGCTCACACTCTTCACTTAACCAGTGCTGACGCCCCTGTTGTTTCAGCAACGACATTAGTTTCGGATACAGCCGGTACAGATAATGTACGTCCGCCACGGCATAGCTTACCTGCTCATCCCGCAGTGGCCGCTGCAGCCAATCGGAACGGGTTTCTTCTTTGGGCAGGTTGATCTCCAGCACCTCTTTGATCACCCGCTGAAACCCCATCGAGCCACCCAACCCAGCCAGTGCAGCGGCCAGCTGGGTATCGGCGAGCGGCGACGGCATCGCACCAGTGAGGCAGCGGCACACTTCCAGATCTTCGGCGCAGGCATGGAAGACCTTGACCACCAGGGGATGCGTCAGCAGTTCTGCCAATGGCGTCCAGTCGGTAATCTGCAGGGGATCAATCAGGAAGCAACCTTCACGCCCGGCCACCTGTACCAGGCCGGCCTGCGGGTAAAAGGTGCTGGTACGCATAAATTCGGTATCCAGCGCCAGATAAGGCTCCTGTAACCATTGCTGGCACGCCGCGCGCAAGTCTGAATCGGTGGTAATCCATACCGGCTCAGGGATTTTCAGTCGGGTCATGCCTGCTCCTGCGCTGTCAGCCATTCTGTCCAGTCCTGCAGCACCAGCTCAACCCCCGCTGTTGCTAACATACTGGCGATAAAGGCTCCCGTGGCACGGCCTTCGGCCGTACTCTCCAGTGCCAACGTAATCTGCAGCGGCCGGGCTGCTGCAACCACCCGTTGTTGTAGCTGATCGAGCCCCAGTTGATTCGGGCCGCGCCCGGACATCGGCGCCAGCAGCCCATGCAAAACAAAATATTGCCCCCGCCAACCAGCCTGTTCAGCCTGTTGCAGTTCATCCACACCAGCCACCACCAACCAGCGCGATGCATCACGCTGCTCATTACTGCAAACCCCGCACAATGCCGTGCTGCTGTAATGGCGGCATTGCCGGCATTGTTGCAGCTCACTACCAGCGCGCTGCAAAGCCTGCATTAATGCATGACCATCGCTGCTATTCAGCAGATGCTGAGCCAACCGGGTGGCCGCCCGCGGACCAACCGCCGGCAGCTGATCCAGAGCCTGCACCAGTTGCACGTATGCCGCTGGCAAACTCATATCAGAATGGCATCTTCATGCCGGGCGGTAAGCCCATACCGGCGGTCAGCTTGCCCATTTCTTCCTGATTGCGCTGCTCGATTTTGCGCACCGCATCGTTAACGGCTGCGGCCAGCAAATCTTCCAGCATTTCTTTGTCTTCGCTCATGATGGAATCGTCCAGTTCGACGCGTTTAACATCGTGACGACCATTCATGGTGACTTTAACCAGCCCCGCGCCGGACTCGCCGGTCACTTCCGCTTCAGCCAGCTGAGCCTGGGCGCGTTGCAGTTGTTCCTGCATTTTTTGCGCCTGCTTCATCAGATTACCCATGCCACCTTTCAGCATCGTTTTATCCTCTTGGTTTGGTATTAACTGACCGGACGAATGCTGTCATCCGGTACGAAAGCATCAAATTCCTGCACGATACGCTGCACCAGCGCATCGCCGATAATCGCCTGCTTGGCTCCGGCATGCGCTTCAGCCTGCTGCCGCTGGCGGCGCTGCTCAGGGGTTTCACCACGAGGCAGCTGCAACTGCATCTGTACCTGCGCCGCCGGAATCAATGTGCGTAAAGCCTCCTGAATTTTCTGCTGCTGGGCGGCATTGAACAAGGCACCCTGTACCGGATCGACATCGAACTCATAGTGCTCATCCTGCACCTGCACCAGCGCGCTGTTGCGGGCAATGGCCATGGTCAGACCGGCCAGAGGCAAACGCTCGACCCATTGCCACCAGGTGTGAGGTAACAGGTTATCGCCATGCTCTGCTGCTTCTGTTGCGGCCTGTATTGGCGCCAAGGGCTGATACTCGACCGCCGGGGCAGGTTCAGCGGCCATATCTGGCTCAGCCTGAGCCGCGTCGGCCTCAGCCCGAATCATGACCGGGGGTTCCGGTTCAATAAGCAATGATTCTGGAGTCTCTGGCGATAAAGCCACTGGCGGTTCAGCGTCCGCAATCAACGCTCCGGCTTGCTGCTCCGCTGCCACCACGGAGGTGATCGCCACCGGCGTTGCAGCCGGCGGAACGTCTGATGTATTGGACGCAGCATCAGCCGGAGGATTCAGGAGCTTTTTTTTTTGCAGTGCGGTTTGCAGATCCAGTTCCAGCGGGGCAGCCGGCGCCGGTCGGAACGCCAGCATGCGCAGCAACAGCATTTCAAAGCCCTGGCGCGGATCGGGTGCCAAGGCCAGATCACGACGGCCACTGATGCCAATCTGGTAATACAATTGCAGATCTTCCGGCTGCATGGCCATGGACAGCTGCAGAATGGCCTCACGGTCGCCTTCAGCGTTATCAATGGCATCCGGTACCACCTGTCCGAGCGAGGCGCGGTGCCAGATGGTCAACAAACCTTGCAATACTTCGTCGTAATCGGGCGCATGCTCAGCACTGGCGGCAACTTCGGCCATTACCTCAGCCGCATCGGCACGAGCCAGCACTTCGGCCAGTTTAAACAAGCGACCACGATCCATGGTGCCGAGCATGGCATTGACCTGCTCCTCCCCGACCATGCCTTCACCGTAGGCAATGGCCTGATCGGTCAGACTGAGCGCATCACGCATACTGCCCTGCGCGGCGCGACCTAATTGCCACAGCGCCGGCTCTTCGTATTTGACCTGTTCGGCTTCCAGGACTTTGCCCAGGTAGCCCACAATGCGTTCTGCCGTCATGTTTTTCAGGCTGAATTGCAGACAGCGGGACAATACCGTAACGGGCAATTTTTGCGGATCGGTGGTGGCCAGCAGAAATTTAACGTGGGCCGGTGGCTCTTCCAGGGTTTTTAGCAGAGCGTTAAAACTGTGCGCCGACAGCATGTGCACTTCGTCGATCAGGTATACCTTAAAGCGGCCACGGGTCGGCGCGTACTGCACGTTGTCGAGTAATTCGCGGGTGTCTTCTACTTTGGTGCGCGAGGCGGCATCGACTTCGATTAAATCAACAAAGCGGCCTTCGGCGATTTCGCGACAGGCACTGCATTCACCACAGGGGCGGGCACTGATGCCCTGCTCGCAGTTCAGGCACTTGGCCAGAATCCGGGCGATGGTGGTTTTACCCACGCCACGGGTGCCGGTAAACAGATAAG